>NZ_JBFUIN010000109.1:0-9040 GCF_056401855.1 Bacillus sp. P4_D3 | reverse complement strand
GAAATATACCCTTGCTCCTTCATTAAACCTAATACGACATTACGTCTTTCAATTGATTTATTAAAGTTTTTATACGGCGAATACGCAGATGGCGCTTTAATTAATCCTGCAATCGTTGCAGCTTCTGAAATTGTTAAGTCTTTTACCTCTTTATCAAAATACGATTTAGCTGCTCTTTTTATCCCCCAAGCACCTTCACCAAAATAAATTTGATTCATATACATTTCTATAATTTCATCTTTTGAATAAGTACGCTCTATTTTTTTTGTCAAAAAGTATTCCTTTATTTTACGTGAGTATGTGCGATCTTGTGTCAAAAATACATTTTTTGCAAGTTGTTGTGTAATTGTACTACCACCTGCCACAACTTCACCAGCTGTAATGTTCTTAAATACAGCACTTATGATTCCACTATAGTAAATACCATGATGACTAAAAAATTCCTTATCTTCTACTGCAACAATTGCTTGAACCATAATATCAGGAATATCTTTCCTTTTAACTCCTTCTGTTTTAGAAGAAGCTAATTTAGTCGCAACTTCATTATTTGCATCATAAATTAAAGTTGGTTGTGGAACAGCTTGTTTTAATTCAGATATATCTTGAATGGAAATTATTATATTTACAACAATAAATAGAGTAGCAAGTAAACTTCCCAATACAATTAATGAATTGCGTAGTTTCTTCCTCTTATTGAACCACTCAAGCATTTTTTTAAAGTGAGTGTTCTTCAATTTCATTCGTTCACTTCCTTCATTTGTTTACACTCTTTTTTTAAAAGGAAGAATATACCTCCTTTTAAATTTATTATAATAACGTAGTCATTCCTATAGTGTAAAGCTTTTCTTTCACATTCATACTTTTCACAAGAAAAGGACATTCTACAAGTAAGATATTCACTATTCAGTATTAATATTATTAATACAACAATGTGAGTTATGTTAAGTTTTTGTAAACTTTTCGATAAAATGTTTTAAAAAACGACAGTTTTTTGTTAGAATTGATTAGCCAATATATTTTACATATATTACTTTTGTGGGGGTAACAATAATGGTCTTTAAATCAAAGAAAGATAAATTTTCTGAAATGCTAATGAATGTTTCCGAAAATTTAAAAGAAGGCGCGCAGTTTTTCGTGGAGTATAAAATTAAAAATGCTAGCGATTTAAAAGAGTTTTCTATGCGCATGAAAGAGTATGAGTCAAAAGGTGACTCATTCATTCACGAAATCATTATGGAGCTAAACAAAGCGTTTATTACTCCTATTGAACGTGAAGACATCCTACAGCTTGCAATGAGTATGGATGATGTATTAGACGGATTAGATCACAGTGCTGGTCTATTCGAAATGTATTCTATTACAGAAGCTGATGAATACATGATTAAATTCGTTGAAGCAATTAATCAATGTGCAATTGAGATTGCAAATTCTGTTGAACTACTGTCTAAAAAGAAATTAGTCGATATTCGTACAAATGCGATTAAGATTAAGGATTACGAGTCACAATGTGATGATATTCGCCGTCATGCGATTAAGCACTTATTCTCTCGTGAGAAAGATCCGATTAAGATTATTCAATTTAAAGAGATTTACGAAGAGCTTGAAGAAGTAGCTGATAGCTGTCAAAGCGTTGCAAACGTATTAGAAACAATCATTATGAAGAACGCGTAAGGAGTTTGATCATGGATACACTCTTGATACTGACCGTTTTAGTAGTCATTTGCGCTTTAGCTTTTGACTTTATCAATGGATTTCACGATACAGCAAACGCTATTGCAACGGCTGTTTCAACGAAAGCTCTAAAGCCTAGACATGCAATTGTTATGGCAGCTATTATGAACTTTTTAGGTGCGATGACATTTACAGGTGTAGCAAAAACTATTACAAAAGATATCGTTGACCCGTTTGCCTTGCCAAATGGTTCTCTTGTAATTTTAGCTGCTTTGCTTGCGGCAATAGTCTGGAATTTGCTCACTTGGTACTATGGCATTCCAAGTAGTTCTTCGCATGCAATCATTGGCGCAATCGCTGGTGCAGCAATTGCTGCTGCTGGTATTAGCTCATTAAACTATAAAGGGTTTATAAAAATTCTTGAAGCTTTAATCATTTCACCGATTATCGCTTTTGTTATTGGTTACATCGTATATAGTATTTTTAAAGTGGTCTTTAAAAACTTTAACTTAACGAAAACGAACAAGAACTTCCGTATATTCCAGATCTTCACTGCAGCATTACAAGCTTACACACATGGTACGAATGATGCACAAAAAGCAATGGGAATCATTACGATGGCTCTTATGGCCAATAACTATCATACTTCTGACGACATCCCGTTCTGGGTACAATTATGTTGTGCAATCGCAATGGGTCTTGGTACTTCTGTCGGTGGATGGAAAATTATTAAAACTGTCGGTGGACAAATTATGAAAATTCGTCCTGTAAATGGTGTAGCTGCCGATTTATCATCATCACTTGTTATTTTCGGTGCAACATTCATTCACTTACCGGTTAGTACAACGCACGTTATCTCTTCTTCTATTTTAGGGGTTGGTGCTTCACATCGTGTGAAAGGTGTAAAATGGGGAACTGCAAAACGCATGTTAATTACATGGGTTATTACACTTCCTATTTCAGCTTCTTTAGCTGCATTATTTTACTACTTATTACACTTAATCTTTTAATCAAAAGTCGTCTTCCTTATTTTTCTAGGAAGACGACTTTTTTGTGAACAAGCCTATTTCTTATTAAAAAGCGTGTATAATGATTGATGGATAAGTTATATAGAGGAGTTGGCAATTTTGGAATACATCATGTTACTTTTCATCGGATTAATCGCCGGGACAGTCGGGAGCCTAGTCGGACTTGGAGGCGGAATTATTATCGTTCCGTTATTAATTGGATTACACAGTTTATCACCACAACTCGCAGTAGGAACTTCTATGGTAACCGTCGTTTTTACGGGGCTGTCTTCTACCCTTACTTATATGAAACATAAACGGGTAGATTATAAAAGTGGACTTATTTTATTTATCGGGATTGGCCCTGGTGGTATTATCGGATCATGGGCAAACAAATTTTTAAACCAAGATACATTTTCTTTATACTTTGGGATTTTTCTTATATTCGTCTCCATTCTTCTTATACTACGAGACAAATTGAAACCTCTTTCCCTATCAAATATGACTGTAATTAAGCGATCTTTTACAGATAACGAAGGAAATACTGTAGACTATCAATTCCCACCATTTCTCGCTATCTTTATTGCCTTTATAGTTGGATTTATATCCGGATTATTCGGAATCGGTGGTGGCGCCTTACTTGTGCCAGCGATGATGCTTCTTTTTGCGTTCCCAGCACACATTGCTGTAGCAACTTCAATGTTTATCGTATTTCTCTCAGCAATTGTAAGTTCTTTAACTCACATCTCTCTAGGAAATGTCAGCTGGGCTTATGCATTAATTCTTATTCCTGGTGCATGGATTGGCGGAAAAATCGGGGCTTATATTAACACAAAATTAAGTGGTAATGCAGTAATTAATTTATTACGTATCACATTAATTATTCTTGGAACTAGATTAATCATTACTTCATTTTTATAACGCGTTCTTTCTAGAATGCGTTTTTTCTTATACACATGAATATAAAAAGGCTCCTAGGAGAACAAATAAAACTAAACAAACACTTAATAGCATAAAATTTGAAATATGTACTTTCTTCAAGTTGATCACTCCTATAGCTATGACTGTTATCTTTATGATAGCGAAAAAACAGTTATCTTACAGTTACAAAGTGCTAACAATGCAAAATCATTTATTACAAATTTTATCCTTATATTTCATTTCTTTGTATAATCTATCGATTCAATAAAAAAAGATGTCATATTGACATCTTTTTAGTGAAGAAGTGACCATCCCATAAAGTCTTCATGTACTTGGCACGCCCTCTTATCGTTTCGATCATATAATTCAGCATAACTATCTGTTTCTTCATCATAAGCCATCGTATAAATAATTTGGCCGTCTATTTCAACGGATAAAACGACTCCACCTTTCATCTCTTCTACATGAATGATAGCATTCGCCGGAATTCTCATATCCGTCATCTTCATCGCATCTAACAATATACTAAACCCCCTACAGCGTATTCATTGCTAGTACTATTACACACTAAATAGTATACTACTGTAATAGCATACATTTCGTCAATGAAATTACTGTTTAAAAAGCATATTATCTTTATACATATACGCTAAAATATAAGAAATAGAAATATTTTAATGGGGGGCTAACATTGATTCTACATAAGGGAGATATATTATTCCGTCAAGGTGAGGACGGTCCTTTATACTTTATAAAAACAGGTTTATTAAAAGTTATTCGATTAGAAGAAGACGGAACACCATTTTTATTTAATATTATCGTTCCTGGTGAAACGATACCTCACCATTCTTTAATTTCACCGAAGGAATATCACGGTACAGCTATCGCTTTAATGAAAACAGAAGTTGAGCCTATAATTAGTAATGAATGGTACGATAAACTTCAGGCAAATCCTGCATCATATGCAAATATCGCTATGCAATTACAAGCGAAGTTACGAATGATGCAACAGCGTATCGATCAATTGACAACGGTCTCTCCTAAAGAGCGCCTTCATCGTTTACAAGAATGGTTCACCGTATATTTAGGTGACATCCCTATTTATGAAATATTAACACAAACTGAAATTGGTCAGCTCATAGGCGTACGCCGTGAGACAGTAAATCGATTATTAAGAGAACAAGCAAAAAACGAGGTAAAATAATACCTCGTTTTTTGCTTGTTCAAATTTAATCTATTGTAAGCTTGCTGCGGGACCGAAAAATTCATAATGAATGTTTTCTTGTTTAACACCCAAATCAATTAATGCAGCATTTATATGTTTCATAAATGGTACTGGACCGCAGAAATAAAATTCTGCTTCAGTCGTTGGAATAATAGTTTGTAACCATTCACGTTCAATGAATCCTTCTTTATCAAAATTCTTCATTTCCACATCTTGCTCTGTCGGTGAAGAATAGCAAGTATATGCTTTAACTTGTTCATACTCTTTTTCTACTGTCTCAACATGCTCTTTCATCGCATGTGTATTACTATTTATCGCCGCATGAACAAAGCATACATTACGCTTTGATTCTTGTTCAATTAACGTATTTAACATACTCATCATCGGTGTAATACCTACTCCACCACTAATTAGTACAACAGGTAATGTTGACTCCATATTTAATACGAAATCTCCCGCTGGTGCACTTACTGGTAAGACATCTCCTTCCCCTACATGATCATGTAAGTAATTAGATACTTTACCATCTGGTGTATCTACACCTTTTTCTTTCTTTACACTAATACGATAATATTCTTTTCCAGGAGCATCAGATAAGCTATATTGACGATTATGCGTATATGTTTCACCTTCAATATTTATTTGAATCGTTACATATTGTCCTGGGATGAATGAAGAAACTTTCCCGCCATCTTCAGGTTTTAAATAAAATGATGTAATAACGTCGCTTTCCTTCACTTTTTTAACAATCACAAAGTTGCGGAAATCTTTCCATCCACCTTCTTTATGTGCAGCTTCTTCATACATATCCGCTTCAATGCTAATGAATGCATCAGCAATGACGCCATACGCTTCTCCCCATGCATTTAAAACTTCATCAGGTGCGCCTGCGACCTCTTTAATCGCTCGTAGTAAGCATGTACCTACTATTGGATAATGCTCTGCTTTAATACCTAAACTTCTATGCTTATGACCGATTTGTTTTACAACTGGAATAATAGCTTCTAAATTATCAATGTACGTTGCAGCTGCATAAACAGCGTTTGCTAACGCTTGTTGTTGTCTTCCCTTTTTCTGATTCGTATGGTTGAAAATATTCAATAACTCCGGATGTTCCGAAAATAAAATTTGATAAAATTTCGTTGTAATTTCAACGCCTTTTTCTTGTAATAACGGTACTGTTGACTTTACGATTTCAATTGTTTTTGCACTTAACATTGTCTCCCACTCCTCTATTTCCTTAACTGTTTTTAGTTTAACTGAATTGTATAATACATATTGTGATTTTAATCACTATTAACATGGTGTTTTTGTGAAAAATATATGAACAATTCACATATTAAATAAATTTTAACTAGTGGCGTGCTCCCATCCGCCACTAATTATTAGCCCACATTAATTGTGCTCAAAAAAAAGCTAACTAGAATTCTAGCTAGCCTACTACTTTGTTTGTATTGCTTGTTCAATCCTTTTTATATTCTGTCCATCTCCAAACTCTGTATACCCCCATACATTCGTTTCACCTTTATATTTATTCACAAGTATATCCAAGTCATGATATACGCGATGAGCATAGACTACATACTCAACATTCTGAAGCTCCACACCTTTCTTTACAATTTCATAACTTCTATTCACATCGCGTTTTATTTTTTCATTTTTTATTTCTTTATGTATATTTTTTAAAGAGGCTTCTTGCCCTTGAAACCATTGTTTAAAATGTTTCCAGTCCCCATCTGTATATTTCTCTGCCTTACCATAATTCAAGAAATTATTATAACTTTCATGTGTCGTACGAACAAAATCGAGTGTCTTCTTCTTCTCTTGTACCTCTTCTATTTGTGCTACTGTATTTACTCCAGCAGACTTATTCCCATAATATAATAGTACTTTCATAAGACTATAGCTCGCTATTGCCATCACAGTAATAGTTACCAATACACTTAACAATCTCTTCATATACAGAACCCCTTTTCTACTATGAATATTACAATGTACTGTTACACTTGTAACATTCTCTCGTAGAAATATAATTCCTGTTTAAATCCTTCTTGTCATTTCGACACTATTTTCCTACAAACTTCTCCTTGGTAAATGCTCTTGTAAAACAACATAACCTTCATAAGCTGTATAACCGAGTATAGCCATTAATCCGATATAACAAGCAAATACTGTCCATTTCGTTTTCGTATCGACTTTATAATAATTTTCTTGTTGTTCTTTTTCTGTTTCCCATTCATTTAATTTTCTTTCTGACATTTCAAATGCTTCTCTTATATGAATTGTATGCATTTCTTTTTCATCTTCATATGGGACATAATCAAGCGGCTCAAACTTTGGTAAAAGGTACTCTAGCACTTCAATCTTTTGAAGTTCTCCTGTTTTTAATTCTTTTTCACGTTCTCTTTGTCTTAATACATTCATCTCATGGTGAATCATATAAATCGTTCGATGCACCGCACCAGTTTCTTTTAATTCCTCTTCAAGCCTAGCAACATATGCTTTCATTCCATCGATTCTATATCCTAATTCCTTAATCGGCTCATCTCTCTTTATTACTCTATATAGTTCCATGCAGCCGATAATAACAATAAATCCTCCCAAAATACTCTTATAGTAAATAGAATAGCCGAGTAGTAAAACTAGCCCTGCTCCCCAAATTTTCGTACTTACAACTGAAATTATTCGTCCACCATCTAACGGAGAAACTGGAATTAAGTTAAAGAAATTAATCATACTGCCAAGTAAAATAATAAGCGCCCAAAACGGCTCTTTCGTTACCAGATAAAGTGGAATCGCGGGTAAAAATGAAAGCAATCCGAAAAGAGGTCCCATATAGGCAATGTATGCTTCATCTTTTGCATTTTTCGGCATCTCTTTCATCCCAATAAGAGCTCCCATAAAAGGTATGAAGATTGCTGGCGATGTTGGTATACCCTTCTTTCGCGCTGCCCATAAATGCCCCATCTCATGTACAAACAACAAATAAACGAGTGCTACCCCAAACTTCCAACCATATATGACTGCGTATGCACCAAGCGATAAAAACATACTAAATACAGTTGAAAATTTTGCTAACTTAAAAATGGCAAATACCCATTTTAACTTAGACAGTAAAAATAACCCTATTGCAACGATAACTCCCCATAATCCTTTTTTATTATTTTTCATTTCCCTCTCCTTTATCTCACTTTACTGAGCCATATACACTCAGCAAAACTTATTCTTTTCTCTATTATGACATATTTTTTTCTATTGTTAGAAATAATGTTTATTTCATCCATTTTTAGCCAAAAATAAAAATAAAAGGAGGTAAATACAAATGAAATTACAATCTCTTATGATAGGCGCTCTATCGTTTTTAGCTTCAACTCTTATTTTTTATACCGTCAGCTACGTATTATTATTAGATTGGTTGCCAAATCACCTATTTATAGCCCTTATTATTCTTTCTGCTCTTATGATTTCTTTTCTAATTACACGAAAATCAATGAATGAGCCATCTGCAAAAGCAAAATAATAGAGGGGGACCTTTCCCCTCTATTATCATTTCCTAGGAAAGGCCATATAGACTTTACGATTCATATTTATCCCGCTATTTGCGGGCAGTAAGACTCCCACCTCAAAATTCAGCTGGAGCAAAGAAGTTAGGTGGGAGTCGTGCTAAAATCAGCGGGGGATTCCCCCCCACTGATTAAAGTTTCACTTTATCTTTGTAAATTCATTTTTTCACCATACTCTTTAACAATTTGAATAATGTTTTGAAGTGCTCCTACTTTTTCTTTCTTACTATTTAATATTTGTAAATCGTAATTATCATAATAGGTTTCTAGTGATTTTAATTGTGATTCTGAAGCATCTTTTATCGGAACAGTAACATTCAATTCATACTGTTTATACCCTTCCTTTACTTTTTCAGCTGAAATCATTTCACTATCTTTTGCTCCAATTAATTTTTGAACCTTTTCCGGGAAAATCAATTGCAAATAATATTCTTGTTCCTTTGCTAACYTATTATATAGTGATTGTGAAATCGTATAACGTACCGTATAATTTATTTTTTGATCGCCTGCTTTAATATGAAACGCGGTAATCTGCAAATCTTTTTTCGTTACTTCCGTTAAAGGCCCTACTTGCATCTCATCTTCTTTTTGTTCTGGAATCTTTGGAAATATAGCCAAAAGTTTTTCAGTATCTTTTTCGTTCAGCATATACA
>NZ_JBFUIN010000108.1:0-9076 GCF_056401855.1 Bacillus sp. P4_D3 | reverse complement strand
ATATTAAGACTATTTAAATAATAAAAATAGTTTTTGTAACTTTTGTAACTGATTGTGTAATTAAAAAAACAAACATAAATTAATACCTCATTTGGGATAAACTTTTTATTTTATATTCCCTCCTACATACACCGAAATATCATCCTTAAGTGCTTGTGCTAAACCTCTGCCTAAATTTTGATTCATTTAGTAAAAACCACAGACAATTTTGTTTATTCATGTACCTCTTATATATCATTTCCTAGGTTTATAATTAAGTAGTCCTATGCTTTTTAAAAGAATGAACAGTAACGTTCACTAATTTTTGTCAGCTTATGAATTTAGAATTTTAATCACAATCTACATGACTTATAAACTTCATGGCTAAATCTGGCTATACCAAACCTTCAATTAAATTCTCAGCATGACGACTAGATTCATAATTAATTGTAGTTGCTTATTTCTTTATTTGCATGAAACCAAATTTCACATTGCTAGATCGGCACAATCGGCCTCAATTCCCTTTACAAATATTTGTAATAAATGTGCACTTAAGTAATTAAGGTGTCATAAGAATAACAGAATACTCACACTCTACTTTTACCAATTAATCACATCTCAGTCACCTCGCTATCTATACCCGATATAATATATAAAATAAAACAAAGAAAGAGTAGTAATCGTAAATATCAATCAGATGTATACTAAACTGAATTTTCAATATTTTCAGTTTAAAGGAGGGTCTTTTCAGCTACTCTTTCTTTGTATTATGAGTTTAGCACTAAATATAAAGCATAACAAGACAAAAAAATTCAAATTTCGCATAATTTCGACATTTTTTTTGCAAAACAATACTGGTCGTTAATTAGTATGGGTTACCATAGATATCTCCATCAACTTAAGAATTTTATGACGCTCTCAAAATAGAATTGTACATTTTCATCTTGAGAAGTCATTTTTTTATTTTGGGGATATTTTCTTAGCTTGATGGTGATGGAAAGTGACCCCAATTAAGCTAATTCCCCCATTTCGCAGATTTGAGCAAAAACACCCAAATAATATCTTGTTTGAATTGTTTTACTTTAAAATATCTAACTTATTACGCTTCCGTTTATCTTTTCAAAAGCATAACTTCGTTTCGAAAGCTTTGCAACAGAACCAGAAATATATAGTATCACATCAAAGAATATAAATCTATATTGATTTTTTTTTAATAATTTATATATAATTATAATGATTATAAATTAAAAGTCAATCTCAATTAGATAAGAAGGGGGAATATAGACATGACAAAACATTTAGTCGGAAAGAAAGCCCATGTTTCGAAATGAATGAAGTAATGTCAAATAAAAATGACCAGATTAATAAAATTGGAACCCAAATTAGATTACAAAATCGATTTTGGGTATTGGTAAGAAGTCATTCTATTTAATGCTAAATGAGGACATACGGAATAATAGCAAATTAGGAAATGTAATATGTTCTTGCTTCCATTTCTTATAGTATTTAATAACTTTTGACTTCAATCTGGCTTTGTATAAAGCTTTTTTAACTTGAGAAATGAGCACAGTTACTCCTTTGCTCACAAATTAACTTTATAGCTTCCGATATCCCATTTCTCTATTTAAAAGTTTAAATTGCATAATAATGGAACGATGCTTCTCTAGATTCTTGATATTTTTGGTGAATTTGTAACAGAACCTTTAGTTACATGAAATATTCTTTAAATACAATATTTTATCATCTTAGGAGGAAACAGTATGAAAGGCTTAAAGTTTCTTTATAAAACTCCCCTTATATTGACAATGAGTGCAGTGTTGATCGGGTGTAACACTGCAAAACAAGAACAGTCAAACAAGGATACAGCTACACAAGAAAAATCTACAGAGAAAAATACGCAGTGGTCATATGAAGGGACTACTGGTCCAGAGCACTGGGGAGAATTGAAACCAGAATACAAAATGTGTTTAAATGGGCAAGAACAATCTCCGATAGATATCAAAACGGAACAAATAAAATCAACAGTTGAGGATTCTAATCATTTGCAAATTAATTATCAACCAATATCATTTTCTATTAAAAATAATGGGCATAGTATTGAGGGGAAAGCAAATAGTTCTGATGATTATCTCATGCTGGGAGAAAGTCGTTACACATTAAAACAATTCCATTTCCATACACCGAGTGAACATCAATTTGAAGGAAAACATGCAGATATGGAACTACATCTGGTCCATCAAAATGATCAAGGTCAGTTAGCAGTAGTTGGTATTATGATAAAAGAAGGACAAAAAAACGAAGGTTTTGCAGAAATGTGGGGAAATCTCCTGAACAGCAAAAATTCACAGGGTGATGTGCAGCATACCATTGATATAAAACAGCTTCTTCCTTCAGATCATTCGTCATTCCATTACATGGGTTCTTTGACAACACCTCCTTGTACAGAAAATGTCCAGTGGATTGTGATGAAACAGACAATAGAGATGTCCAAAAAACAAATTGAAACGTTTCATAAATTATTCCCAACGAATAACCGACCAGTTCAGCCAATTAATGGAAGAGAAGTATCGTAAACATAAGGAATTATTGGAATAAAAAATAGTAGTGCGAGCAGCATAGCGAAGGTTTTGAAACCCAGACAATTTAAATGACGATGGTCTTGTTCAATGAGATTATTGAAATGTTTGATGGTACAATACTTTGCACCAGAACGGAAAAAAGCTGCTGTCCTAATGGAACAACAGCTTTTTCATTATGCTACGTCTTCTTTTTGTTCCTTTTGTAGTGTACTATTTTTGTAACCGTAACTGAAGTAGACAACAAGTCCAATTACAAGCCATATTGCAAAGCCGATCCATGTTGTTGCTGGGAGTTGTAATGCTAAGTATCCACAGAATAGAACAGCTAAAGCAGGAATCCATGGTACCAAAGGCACTTTAAAAGCGCGCGGTAGTTCTGGTTGTTTTTTACGTAAAATAATTACTCCAATTGATACAACGCTGAATGCGAATAATGTACCGATATTTGTTAATTCTGCTAGTTTACTTAAAGGAACAAAACCAGCAAAGAAAGCAACCATAGTGGCAGTAATCCAACTATTGATAACAGGTGTTTTTGTTTTTTTATTTACGCGAGAAAGTGCTTTTGGTAGTAAGCCATCGCGGCTAATTGCGTAAAATAATCGTGTTTGTCCATATAACATAACAAGTAATACAGTTGTAATTCCAGTAATCGCTCCTAAAGAAATGAAACCAGCAACCCAATCTTGTTGAATGTATTGTAGTGCAAATGCAACAGGGTTTTTCACACCTAACTGATCGTAAGGTACAATTCCAGTTAAAACCAATGAAACAACGATATATAGAATCGTACAAATTGTTAAAGAAGCAATAATGCCGATTGGCATGTTACGCTGTGGATTTTTGACTTCTTCAGCAGCTGTTGATACAGCGTCAAATCCGATGTAAGCAAAGAATACAGTTGCAGCCCCAGTTGTTACGCCAGAGAAGCCGAACGGCATAAAGGGTGTCCAGTTTTCAGGCTTTACATAGAAAGCGCCAACGCCGATAAATAGTAAGACAACAAAAAGTTTGATAGCTACCATGATAGCATTAAAACGCGCTGATTTTTTTGCTCCTCTTGTTAATAACAACGTCATTAGAAAGATGATACAGATTGCTGGTAAGTCTATATATGTTCCCGCTTCAGGATTATATGCGCTTGTTAAAGCCGTAGGTAATGTAATCCCAAATCCACTTAATAGACCTTGTAAATACCCTGACCAACCAGATGCAACAGCTGAGGAAGCTAATCCATATTCTAAAATTAAATCCCAACCTAAAATCCAAGCGATTAATTCTCCAAATGTTGCATAGCTATAAGTGTACGCACTACCGGATACCGGTACAGTTGATGCAAATTCAGAATAACATAATGCTGCAAATACACAGGCTAAACCGGATAAAATAAACGACAAAACAAGTGCGGGTCCTGCGTGTTCTGCTGCGGCAACACCGGTAAGAACGAAAATCCCAGTTCCGATGATAGCGCCGACCCCGAGCATAGTAAGATCAAATGCACCGAGTTCTTTTTTTAAAGATGCTCCTTTTTGTTCTGACTGTGCTAATAATGCTGAAATAGATTTTTTTCGAAATAGATTCATATAGATACCTCACCTCTAGTTGTTGTAATATTCTGAAAAATAATATCATTTTGTCGTATAATGTCGAATCTTTGTAGTTCGTATTTTAATTCAAATAAATATTTTTGTAAATACTTATTTTTAGAAAATTAAATCTTTTAAGCGTACCTTTATTTCTTTTCACTTAATCCCTCTGTTCCAAATGTATTCCTTTAAGAGAAAAACTTATATCCTTATATAAGTCATAGAGGATTGTTTGCATATTGACTTTAGTTTTATGTACAATAAAGGTAAAGATATAGTCTGAAACAGGAAGAGGAAAACCATGTCCAATTCATTAGTAAATTTACGTATCGATTTTGCATTTAAGCAGTTATTTGGCACAAATGGGAATGAAGATATTTTAGTTGCCTTTTTAAATGCCATATTAAAAGATTCTTTAGAATCACCTATTGTTGCCCTACAATTAGAAGATCCACATTTGCATCGAGAATATGAAGAAGATAAATTATCAATTTTAGATATTTCAGCTACATTAAATACAGGAACAAAGGTAAATGTAGAAATACAATTGAATAACAATCACGATATGATCAAACGAAGCTTATATTATTGGGGAAGGTTATACACCTCTCAATTGCAAAAAGGAATGCCTTATAGCTCACTTCATAAAACAATTACCATAAACTTGTTAAACTTTGTGATGTTTCCAGAATATGAAGCGTTTCATACAACAGGAATCCTTTGGAATCAGCAACAACAAAAGTTATTAAGTGACGATATAGAAGTTCATATTGTAGAGATTCCAAAGTTACTACAGCAATGGCGTGAAGAGAAAGTTAATCCTTGGGAAGACTCGTTTGTTCGTTGGTTATTATTATTACCAGCGAATGAAGATGAGTATCTCACACAAACATTGGAGGACATTGCCATGAACCAAGATCCGATTTTACAAAAAGCAATGAATAAGTGGGAACGTATGAGTCAAGATTCTTCTTTCCGTCAAGCATATGAAGCAAGAGAAAAGGCCTTAATGGATGAGGCTGCAAAGTTTGCTCATGCTCGTAATGAGGGGAAAAAAGAAGGAATTCAAGAAGGGGTTCAGCAAGGAAAAATACAGATGATTAAAGGTATGCATGAACTCGGTGTACCACTTGAAACGATTGCTAAAGCCAGTAAATTAGGCATAGATGAGGTTGAACGTATTTTAGAACAAAAATAATCAACATCAAAAAAAGAACCTCTTAATTGGGTTCTTTTTTTGAGCTATTTGTCAACTAAGGGTAGCACCAAATAAATTTTCATAGGTAATACTATAACCTTATACTATGACACTTAACTTTATTTTCTTATATTAGAATTTAATTCGCATAGAAAACTAACATCCAAATTTCTTAGTTTTCATCTCTTTCTGGATTCACTCTATTATAATTTAGACTCATCGTTAAATATCCAATCTATTACTTGTCGCCTCCCTATAAACCATAATAATTTTAAAAGAGTAATCCCAACTGTTATAAAAACAACAAATTAAATTTTCACAAAAGAAAACAACCTGTATAAAAACAGGTTGTTTTCTTTTATAGGGTAAAACAAAGAAAGAGTGGAAAAAAATGCACAAACTTCTACGGTACAAGAAGTAAAACGATTGGAGAAAACCAAAAATTCTGACATCTTACTAGATAAGGGTTTTTGTTTTCTCTTTCTTTGTTGTTATGAGTATAGCATTAAAAACGACATAAATCAACAAAAAATCTCATAATTCTTATTTTTTCGACATTATGCCGTAATTCCTCCACACATTATTTTTTTAAGCGCTATGTATATTTTATATCTGTTACATGGTTAATTTGCATATTAGGAATTAATTGATTCATCATATCTAATCCTATGGTAATTCCTTTGTGAATCTTTATATACATATGTATAATTATATTTAAAGTCATAACTTTTAGAATTGAGGTGACCATCATGAGAAGTTTCGGTTCATTAGTAATTTCTACTATATGCTCAGTAATTCTTGTAATCTCGAACGCCTACTCCTTCTATGATAAATTCACAACTGGAGGTACATATTATTGGGTTAGCGGCATCATAGGCATCATATTCCTTCTATTCTTTATCGCAAACATGCAAGATATCATCAATAAGAATTATAGAACTTCAACAGACTAGGAGTGTATACATATGTGGAAAAAGATTCATAATTACAAGTTTCATTTAAAAGATTTGAAATTTATGCTCTGGCTGTTCCTTGTCATTGGTTTCTTCTATGCTTATGAATTCTTCTCAGGACTAATGTTCCACCAGGAGTTTCGCGGGCTTAAATTAATATGCACGATAATAATGATCATGGCATTTAGGGATACTAGAAAGAAGCTTAAAAACAACGATTATAGAACGGCATAATGTAAAAGGAATCCTTTATGGGTTCCTTATTCTATGGAAAAATCTCGGCTGAATCCCATTATAATTTTATAAAAGTATAAAATTATAAATCACCCCAAAACTTCCACCAAGACTGCTTTTTCAACCTAGCTGCCTCTATTTCTTCCTGGGCTGATACAATAGTGCGTTTAGCATCTTGAATCTCTCTGACCATCTTCATAAGATTCTCATCTCTTTTCTCTAATCTTTTTTCTATTCTTTCCTCACGTTCTTTCCGATCCTTCATATTCTCTTCTATCAATTTATTCCTTTGATCTATACGATCACCTAATCTCTTTTCCATTTCTAACAGATTTGCTTGCTGCACTTTATTAATTTCTTCTATCATAGCGCTATATTGTTGCCGGAATTGATACTGCATTTGATAAGGAATTGGATCTGACCCCTGGGATTCCTCTTTCTTATTACCAATTCCAAACTGCTTCGCAATCATTTTAGCCGCTTTCTCTAAAGTCATACCATCCTGCTTGCTCAACTCTACTAACTTTTCAATCAATACAACATCAAACTCTGTATATTACCTTCTCCCTCGACTACTCTTTTTTACATCATATCCTTCACGTTCAAGAACATCCGAATACTTTCTAAGCGTACTACCACTTACCCCCAAACGACTATAGACTTCATTGCTGGTATATATACTACTTCCATTTCTGACATAGCGCTACACCACCCCCTATTGTTTCGTTTTTGGGGATTTAAATTCTTTGTTAAATATTCTTCTTAACAAAAACATTTGTATTTTAATTATATTTTTAAAACCTCTTTATAAAAGAACGAGCCGAGATACATAAAAACTTGGCTGATATAACCGAAGCAGAATTAAAATGGTTAAGAGAAAATCCTGTCATAAATGAACGAGCAACCGTTGAATACAACGACAACCGAATTTCTCTTTATGTCGCACAAAAAGGTAAATGCAGCATAACAGGCGAGAAACTCTCACCATGGGACATCCATTGTCACCATAAGCGATTATGGAGCGAAAGAAAGGATGACAGTTACAAAAAAACCTTACCATCATCAAACCAAGTGTCCATAGACTAATACACGCAACCAAAGAAGAAAATATTAACCAATTACTCAATGAACTAAAACTCAATGAGGAACAGTTAGACAAACTTAACAAATTGCGAAAACTAGTCAAAAACGAGGAAATCTGTATTGAATCACAAATTGAAGTGGAATTAAATTATGAACAACTAGCGTTGTTTGCTTAGAATTTATCATTATTAGATGGAAAGAAAACTACAGTATAGGTGGACCGCGGTATGCCATGAAAGTGGCACGTACCGTGCGGATCAGGGGAAAAGTCAGAGATAACTTCAAATACTTATCTCTCGATATATAACGCTAATATGCCAAAAGGAAGAGGAATGTGTTGGTTTGGAATAAAGTTCAATTAAAATCGTGCTACAAATGTTGATTTTACAATAGAAGAAACCCATTCATTTTGAAAAAAAGATTAATCAAAATGGATGAGTATAATTTTGTGAAGGAGTTATTTTTTATAAAAAAGTTTGATTAAAACGCACTTGGAATTTTTACTTGAAGGAATAAAGCATCGTAACTTTTTTATAAACGTCGCGACTTTCTTTCAAAGTCACATCAGACTCCGTCTTTTCGGCGTATAACGAATTACAGAATTTATTAACGGTGTCATAAAATTTGACCACAATCTTCCCATGTCTCTATGTGCAAAAAAACTTTACAACAGAACCTGTTGGGATAACAACTCTAGATGACAGTATGCTTTTCACGGTATTGTCTAGGAGTCATACCTGTTATTTTTTTGAATACCTTTGTAAAGTAACTTTGGTCATTAAAGTTAAGCCAACTACAAATATCTGATAATGAATATGTCGTTAATGTTAATAGTTTTTTTGCTTCTTCTACTCGTTCCCGTTGAATATGTTCACTTATAGGGATTCCTACTTCTTTTTTAAATAGTCTAGATAAATATGCAGGGTTAATATCCAAAAGATTAGCGAGATCATTGAGAGATATTTCGTCATAAATACTTTTATTAATATGATTTAGGCATGTAGTAATTGTATGGGAATACTTATGAATATTGTATTCTTTAACGCGTTCTGCAAAAGTGCATAACGCATCTTCTATTAATCTATTTATAGCGTACATGTTATCTAGTTGCTCAATAGTTTGGACGTATAAAGCGCCTAGCGAAAAAGCAATATCTGACGGAAGGTTCCCGTCTATTGCATATCGAGTAGCTAGAGTAATCGCTATAATGCCATTATTTTTTTGATTTCTGAGTTGATCTCCTTTTGATGCTATCCCCGCGTCTTCTTGTGGGAATGAATACGCATATTTTATTACTTGTTCTGTATTTCCTTCTTTGATTGCTGTAAAAAATTTACGCTCCAATGATATATCATAATGTTCAAAATTATTTTGACGACGTTTTGAAATATACAAATCAGGGTTTATTATTTTATAGGAAACTTCCTCTAGTAATTTATTTTTTTTCCAAACAATATCTACATC
>NZ_JBFUIN010000107.1:0-9110 GCF_056401855.1 Bacillus sp. P4_D3 | reverse complement strand
GCGCTTGTAAGATGATCCGCAAGCTCATGACGCATAGTACTTAACAACGTTGCTTCTTTTACAATAACACCTTCTAATTTCGTTAACTGCTTTCTCGTCGTTTCAATATGTACGTCTTTATTTTCAATCGTAAAAATTTCTTGTTCAATTTTATCAGCATACGCTAAAATCTCTTCTACAGTATTTCCATACTTTCTCTTTAACATACGGATTTCATTCAAACGTGTTTCAATTTCATCTAGACGTTTCGGATCATATTCCATCATATCTAACTTTTCTCTAAGCTGATATGCAACTTCTTCTAATAAGTAATAACTATTTGCAATGGAATCATGATTTTCTTGATACGCTTCATCTAAGTGCGTAATACTCTCCATTTGTCCCATTGCATTTCTTACGTGATCTAATCCCTGTCCGTCTCCACTTAACGAACGATACGCATCTCCTAATGCTTTATAAATCTTTTCAAAATTGGAGATTTTTAATCGTTCCTCAGTCAATTCATATTCTTCATCCATTTTTAAATCCGCCTTACGAATTTCTTCATGTTGGAATTGAATTAAATCTAGACGATGGGCCATTTGTTGTTCATTTTCACTTAAAGATTTTAGCTGTTTTTTTAACTTCTCATAGTCTGTATATACATTTTGATATATGGCCAATTGTTTAACAATGCGATTTCCATCAAAATGATCAAGCATAAACATATGACGCTCTTCATTCATTAAATCTTGTGTTTCATGCTGTCCATGAATATCAACTAGTGTTTTTCCAATCTCTTTTAATATGCTGAGTGTAACAAGTTTCCCATTTACACGACAGACACTTTTTCCGTTAGCAGCGATGTCACGCTTCAAAATAATCATGCCATCTTCTATTTCTATATCTAACTCTTCTGCCTTTGCGATACATGGATGCTTGGCATCTTCTACATAGAATAATCCTTCTATCTCAGCCTTTTCTGTTCCATATCGAACAAATTCTGCTGAACCACGGCCACCAACAAGCAAACTAATTGCATCAATAATAATGGATTTTCCAGCTCCTGTTTCACCACTTAAAACGGTTAAACCTTTTTGAAAAGAAATATTTAATGCCTCAATAATAGCAAAGTTTCTGATCGATAATTCCGATAACAATGCCCCATTCACCTCGTTATAAACTAATCCCCAATTAAGGGCTTTTCTCAGTATTCTTCATTCAAATAGTTATACTATATGTTTGTATGTATAAATTACTCTTCTAACCCGCTCCATTGTACCAAACATTCGTTTTACGGGTCAATCCACCTATTTTCTAACTTCATTCAAAAAAAATAATGTA
Source organism: Bacillus sp. P4_D3 (assembly GCF_056401855.1). NCBI lineage: Bacteria > Bacillati > Bacillota > Bacilli > Caryophanales > Bacillaceae > Bacillus > Bacillus sp. P4_D3. The sequence continues at coordinate 7,787 of NZ_JBFUIN010000107.1, read as the reverse complement.
TTGTATTTGAATATCCATATTTTTCGCCAATAAAAATATCTTGTTTACTTTCCACTTTACAGAGGAAAGTAAACAAGATTTTTCTGTTACAGCATATTTAAGAAACGATCAGAGACAACACCTGTATCTTCAGGTGTACGGCAAATAATTAAGCAAGTATCATCACCACAAATGGTTCCGACAATCTCATCCCACTCTAAATGATCAATAAGTGCCCCAAGTGAATGAGCGTTACCAGGCAATGTTTTTAGCACAAGCATATGTCCTGCCGTGTCTAATTTTACAAATGAATCCACTAGATTTCGTTTTAATTTTTGCAACGGATTAAATCGTTGATCTGCTGGCAAGCTATATTTATAGCGACCATCATGTAATGGCACCTTCACTAAGTGCAGTTCTTTAATATCGCGCGATACTGTTGCTTGCGTTACATTAAACCCCACATTACGTAAAATATCAACTAGTTCATCTTGTGTTTCAATTTCTTTGTTCGCAATAATTTCCCTGATTTTAATATGGCGCTGACCTTTATTCATACATTTGCACCTCACACTATCTCTTACCATAGTTTAAACATTGGTATACTTCATTTATTTATGTTAACGTATAATCCGTTACTTGTATACAATTGTTTTTACAATAATTATACGATTACAACAAAAAGAGGAACAACATATGTTATTCCCCTTTCCCTTTTTGTTTTAGAACATTATGCGCTTCGGTAACAACTTGTTCAATAGAAACCGGAGAATGATTTTCGCCATTCTCACGCTCACCGTGCCACTTTAGATGAATTAAAAATTCAATATTTCCATCCCCACCTGTAATTGGTGAGAATGTTAAACCTTCGACATTATAGCCTTCCTTAAGAGCAAAATCGACAATCATTTCCACGACAGCTTCATGTACTTTTCTATCACGAACAATGCCTTTTTTCCCGACTTGTTCTCGTCCAGCTTCAAACTGAGGTTTAATCAATGCAGCTACATCACCATTTGGCGTAAGCATTGTTTTTAAAACCGGCAATATAAGCCTTAATGATATAAATGAAACATCAATACTTGCAAACTGCGGTAAACCACGCTCTAAATCTGCCGGTGTCACGTAACGGAAGTTCGTTCGTTCCATCACAACAACACGCTCATCTTGACGCAATTTCCACGCAAGTTGATTATATCCTACATCTAATGCGTAGGATAACTTCGCACCATTTTGAAGCGCACAGTCTGTAAAACCACCAGTTGATGAACCAATATCTATCATAACTTTATCTTGTAAATCAAGTTGAAATGTTTCTAATGCCTTTTCAAGCTTATAGCCACCACGGCTTACATACGGCATAACTTGCCCTTTCACCGTAATCTCTGTATCTTGCGAGATTTTCTCCCCTGGCTTATCGAGTCTCATTTCATTCGCATATACAAGACCTGCCATAACAGCACGTTTAGCCTTCTCACGCGTTTCTATAAGTCCTCGCTCTACTAATAGTACATCTACTCTTTCTTTTTTTATGCTCATTTGTTACGCCCTTTTTTGTTTTGATGGAATCATTGTATGAATACGGTCTACAACAGCATCTGTCGTTAAACCAATTTCTTCTAACAGTTTTGTTACACTACCATGCTCTATGAAGCGATCAGGAATACCCATTCGTTCAATTAAAGCACTATGGTATCCGTTCTCAGAAGCAAATTCAACTACTCCCGTTCCAAAGCCACCGATTAAACAAGCCTCTTCAATCGTTAAAATCGGTATATTTCCCCCTAAAAGCTCATGTAAATATGCCTCATCCATCGGTTTAATAAAGCGAGCATTCACTACTTTCACTGATACTCCAGTTTGTTCAAGACGCTCAGCTGCTTCCATTGCCATCGGGATTGTCGTACCAAACGTTAAAATTGCTGCTTGTGTGCCTTCTTTTAACGTTTCCCATGTACCAATTGGAATCGCCTTTAATTCTTCATCCATTTGAACGCCAAGTCCATTGCCGCGTGCATAACGTAAAGCAATCGGTCCATCTTCGTATTGCATCGCTGTATATACTAAATGTTGTCCTTCATTTTCATCTTTCGGCATCATAAGTACCATATTCGGCAAATGACGTAAAAACGAGATGTCAAATACACCTTGATGCGTTTCACCGTCTGCTCCAACTAATCCAGAACGATCTATTCCAATGAAAACATTTAAATTTTGGCGACAAATATCATGAACAACTTGGTCATATGCTCTTTGTAAAAACGTTGAATAAATTGCTAAGAATGGCTTCATTCCTTGCGTTGCCATACCAGCCGCCATTGTTGTAGCATGCTGCTCTGCAATACCTACATCAATCATACGATTCGGAAATTCTTTTTGGAATTTCTCAAGTTTCGATCCAACAGGCATTGCAGGCGTAATTGCAACGATACGTTCATCCGTTCTCGCTAGCTTAAGCACTGTTTCACTAACAACAGCACTCCATGCTGGTGCAACTTCCTTCGGTTTAACGAAGTCACCTGACTCAATTTTGTACGGTCCTGTTCCATGCCAAGTTCCAATAACGTCACTCTCAGCTGGTTTATAACCTTTTCCTTTTTTCGTAATAACATGAACAAGTACTGGGCCTTTTGTTTTCTTTGCATATTGCAACGTTTCGAATAACTTTTCATAATCATGCCCATCGACCGGCCCTAAATATGTAAAGCCTAATTCTTCAAAAAAGACGCCTGATACTAGTAAATATTTTAGACTATCTTTTATTTTCTCTGCTGTCGCAGCAACTTTCCCGCCGACTGCTGGGATTTTCTTCAATATATACTCTAGTTCATCTTTTACCCAATGGTACTTCCCTGCGGTACGTAAACGACCAAGTACATTATGAAGTGCACCGACGTTTGGTGCAATTGACATTTCATTGTCATTCAAAATAACAATCATGTCCGTTTTTTCATGTCCAATATGGTTCAATGCCTCTAAAGCCATTCCGCCTGTTAATGCACCATCCCCAATGATTGGTATAACGTATTCTTCCGTTTTCTTTAAATCACGTGCTAGGGCCATTCCCATTGCAGCAGATAACGACGTGGAACTATGACCAGTTTCCCAAACATCATGCTCACTCTCGCAGCGTTTTGGAAAACCACATAGACCTTGGTACTGCCTTAATGTGCCGAATTCTTTCGCACGCCCTGTTAAAATTTTATGTACATAGGATTGATGTCCTACGTCCCATAAAAATTTATCTTTCGGACTATCAAATAATTTATGCAGAGCAAGTGTGAGTTCTACTACACCTAAATTAGGTGCAATATGTCCACCTGTTTGAGAGAGCTCTTCAATTAAAAACTTACGAATATCCTCACTCAACCCCTCTAGTTCACTGATAGACATATCTTTCAAAAAACTAGGGTTTTGAATTTGCGTTAGATCCACATGGATCACTCACTTTCATTTCATAATCTGTCAACATGTCAAATATTATAAGAAACATTTACACAACACAAGAAATTATCTTTTCTATTCTTCTTATCTTGTCCTGCTTTCAGAAAACACTTCCATTTTTTCACTTATCATATTATACATCATATTTCTTTACGTGATGAAAAAAATAGCCGCTAACACGAAGTGATAACGGCAATGTAATCTACATATATTTTTGCCAATAACAAGAAAAGAAAAACCTTTTCCTACATTTATATCATAAAATGATGAATGACTCAACAAATGGAAACGCTGTTATATTAGTTATTACGTTTTGCGATTAAATCACAAATAGATAGTAAATATTCATCTTGTAATTGTAAGGAGCTAATAGAGTCTTTTGCTTTTGCAATTTTCTCCTCTAAAATAGATTTTGCTCTATCTACAGTAAATAACGTCGTATATGTGCTCTTTTCATTGGAAGCATCACTACCAATCGGTTTTCCAATCTCTTCTTCTGTTCCTTCTACATCCAAAATATCATCTCTAATTTGGAAAGCTAGACCGATATATTTCGCAAATGCAAGTAACTTCTCTTCTTGCTCTTCTGTAGCATCAGAAAGTATCGCTCCTGCAAGTACAGCAAACTCAAGCAGTTTACCTGTCTTATGCTTATGGATGTACTCTAATTCATTAATTGTAAGTCGTTTTCCTTCAGCTTCCATATCTGCCACTTGTCCAGCAACCATTCCTTCAGGTCCTGCTGCTTTCGCAAGCTCAAGTACAAGTCTTACTTTTTTTTCAGCAGAGATTTCTTTTTGCCCATATGCCATAATAACTTGAAAAGCATATGTCAACAAACCATCTCCTGCTAAAACTGCCATTGCTTCACCAAATACTTTATGATTGGTAGGCTTTCCTCGTCTTAGATCATCATCATCCATACAAGGTAAATCATCATGAATTAACGAATATGTATGAATCATTTCAAGGGCACAAGCTGCACCCACTCCAAGATTTCTTTCTTTTCCAAACGCTTGTAACGTTGCAAATAAAAGTAACGGGCGGAGACGTTTCCCACCCGCTTCCAAAGAATATGCCATCGCTTCACGAAGCACATTTGGACATTGTAATTCATTTGCATAGCTTACAAGATTTTCTTCTACGAAAGTTTTACTCTCTTTCAAAAAAGCATCAAAAGCTATATGTGTCACTATGCTTCATCTCCTAAAGCAGTAAACGGTTTAAGCTCTCCATCTTCTCCAAGGATAACTGCCATTTGTTCTTGTACATCTTTCAATTTCTCATCACAAAGCTTAGATAATTCCATGCCTTCTTTAAAATAAGAAATCGCTTCCTCTAAAGGTACATCACCTTGTTCAAGCTTAGAAACGAGATGCTCAAGCTGCGAAATTGCTTCTTCAAAGCTTAACTTATTTTCCATTATTCAATTCACGCTCCTCTATGCTTGATACGCTACAATCTAGTATTCCATCTTGTAATTGAACCGAAACAGCATCTCCAAGGCTAACATCTTTCACGCTTTTTAATACTTGTTTCTCTTCATCGTATACAAGCCCGTACCCTCTCATCATTACTTTAAGCGGGCTTAATACTTCAAGCTTTTGAGCCGCTCTCACAAATACGAACTCCTTCGTTTGAAGTAACGTTTGCATTTCACGTTGCAACTGCTTTTGCAACGTTTCAATTGCCGTTTTCGTTTGTATAATTTTTTGAGATGGGTGGTGCTTTTCTAAATAAAATGAAAGTTGCTTTAATTGATTTACTTTTTTATCTATATAACGCTCTTTCGCTAAAACAAGTTGTTCAAGAGCTCTGTCTAGCTGCTCTTCTTTTTGCTCATACACTTGCCTTGGATAACGGAACGCATAAGATTTTTGTAACACTTGCAGTTTTTCTTCTTTTTTATGTACTCTCTCTCTCATTGCTCTTTGCAATCTCAGAGTTCTTTGTAATACCTTTTCTTGTAACTCTATAATGTTAGGTACCGCCAGCTCAGCTGCTGCAGTCGGTGTTGGTGCACGTAAATCCGCGACAAAATCTGCGATTGTAAAATCYGTTTCATGACCTACAGCTGAAATAATCGGAATCTCACTTGTAAAAATTGCTCTTGCAACTACTTCCTCATTAAAGGCCCATAATTCTTCAATAGAGCCTCCACCACGTCCAACAATTAAAACATCAATATCTCCCATTTCATTCGCTGTACGAATTGCTTGTACAATTGAGGGAGCCGCTGACTCCCCTTGTACAAGTACAGGAAACACAATAACATTTCCAATTGGATAACGACGTTTAATTGTTGTTATAATATCGCGAATTGCTGCTCCTGTTGGCGACGTTATAACACCGATTGTTTTTGCATATGCAGGGATTGGACGCTTATAAACTTGAGAAAACAGCCCTTCTTCTTCTAATCGGACTTTTAATTGTTCATAAGCTAAATGAAGATTTCCAACTCCATCAGGCTGCATGTCTTGAATATAAATTTGATAAGAACCACTCGCCTCGTAAACAGAAATCTTTCCTTTTACAAGTACTTTCATTCCATTTTCCGGTCTGAATTTAATGTTACGATTATGACCCGCAAACATAACCGCTGCAATTCTTGCATTTTCATCTTTCAATGTAAAATACATATGACCACGACTATGATATTTAAAGTTGGAAATTTCTCCTTTTAACCAAACAGACTGTAAATGCGGATCATACTCTATTTTTGTTTTAATATAGCGTGTTAATGCTGTAACGGTTAAATATTGTTTCTCCATTGCTCTCTCCTCATAGCCGATTCAAATTATTGACAAACAACTCCTGCACGCTTTGCAGACTCCACAGTGTTGTGAAGAAGCATTGTAATAGTCATTGGGCCGACTCCTTTTGGCACAGGCGTAATGTAACCTGCAACGTCTAATACATTGTCAAAATCAACATCACCACAAAGTTTGCCTGTTTCTAAACGGTTAACACCAACATCAATTACAACCGCACCTTCTTTAATATAGTCAGCTGTTACCATTTTCGGTCGTCCAACGGCTACGATTAAAATATCAGCTAACTTCGATAATTCTTCTATATTTTGCGTCTTAGAATGACAATATGTGACAGTTGCATTTTCATTTAAAAACAGTTGCCCCACTGGTTTACCAACAATATTACTTCTTCCAATTACAACAACATGCTTTCCAGAAATATCAAGATTCGTTTCTTTTACTAATTCTAAAATGCCATGCGGTGTACATGGAAGGAATGTGTCTTGTCCCGTCATCATACGTCCTACGCTGATTGGGTGAAATCCATCTACATCCTTTTCCGGTGAAATTCTTTCAATGATAGCTTTTTCTTCAATATGTTTTGGTAAAGGCAATTGTACCAATATGCCATTAATGCGGTCGTCTCCATTTAAGCGATCGATTTCAGCAAGCAAACGCTCCTCGGTAATCGTTTCAGGAAGTTCAATTAGCTCTGAATAGATTCCTACTTGCTCACAGCCTTTTTCTTTTCCTTTTACATAAGAACGAGATGCTGGATCTTCTCCAATTAAAATAACTGCTAATCCTGGTACAATCCCTTGCTCTTTTAACTTCACAACTTCTTCTTTTAATTGTGCTCGTTTTTTCTCCGCAACTTCATTTCCTTTGATGATTACTGCTACCATTTTAAGTTTCCCCCTTAAAGAAATTACAGTGTATCTTTTATATTAGATAAAACGCCGTTAATAAAACGACGAGATTCCTCATCCCCAAATGTTTTCGCGATTTCAATTGCTTCGTTAATTGTTACATTGTGCGGAATTTCTTCCATGTATTTCATCTCACACACAGCTACACGTAAAATACTGCGATCAACAATACTAATACGCTCAAGCTTCCACTTTTTTAAATTTTGACGAATTGCTGCGTCAATCTCTTCTTTGTTGTCTACAAATCCTACAACAAGTGATTCTAGAAACTCATTTGTTTCTTCGCCTTCATCTAGCGTATTTTCCACCGCTACTTTCGGTTCTAATTCACCTGTAATATCCATTTGGTATAATGCTTGCATTGCTCTTTCTCTAGCCGTCCTACGTTTCATTGTAACTCTCCTTTATACTTCAAGTCTTTCCTTATGTTTTGTTATATTATTATAATTTATAAGCCGTCAATTCACTTACTCTTGCAGTTTTCATTGATTTTCCAACCTTATAATACAATGATAATAACACAATTTATCGTTTCACACACGGGGTACAAGGCTGAAAAATAATAAAAAGATTAACTTCAAGTTCCATATCTTATCACAATGTACGTTTTTTGGAAAAATGAAACATCCCGTTTTATATTTCTTATTTTTTAAAATAGTATAATAATTTGAGGGTTTTAATT
>NZ_JBFUIN010000106.1:0-9151 GCF_056401855.1 Bacillus sp. P4_D3 | reverse complement strand
ACATGGTCCATCTCCACATTAAATTTCTTTTGGAATTCTAACTTAGAAACACCTTTTGTTTTTCGAAGTCCTAAGAACAACTCTTCTTCCATTTTTTCTTTCTCTGTCACTGGGTGAACATCTAAATATGGAAATCCTGTCTCATCAATTTTAGTGAAATATTGCTTGAGCGGACCTACATTTTGAATTCGTTCCCCGTTCACATAGCTATGCGCTCCAGCTCCAAATCCATAATACTCTTCATTATTCCAGTATGTGAGATTATGTCTACTTTCATTATTACCTTTTGAGAAGTTACTAATCTCATACTGGTTATAACCATGTTTCTCCATTTCATCCATTACCATTTCGTACATTTTCGCTTCATGGTCTTCACCTGGAAGTCTTAATTTCCCTTTATTCATTAAGTTATAAAATACGGTTTTCGGTTCCACAATTAAGGAATATGCCGAGAAATGTTGTACACCAAGCGTAAAGGCAATGTCTAATGTTTCCTTTACATCTTCTATCGTCTGTCCTGGCAGAGCATAAATTAAATCTACATTAATATTTGTAAAACCGACTTCCTGCGCTTCTCGAATTGCTACGAATGCATCTTCTCTCGTATGCCTGCGTCCAATCTTCTCAAGTAGCTCATCACGAAACGTTTGCACACCAAAACTAATTCGGTTTACTCCACCTTCTAGCAATACGTTCAACTTCTCTTTCGGTAAATCACCTGGATTCGCTTCAAATGTTAATTCACAATTCGGCGCAAATGGGCGCAAACGACGGTTAATGATGTCGAGTAGTTTTTTTGTTTGCTCCATATTTAAAGCTGTCGGAGTTCCTCCGCCAACAAAAATCGTTTTCATACTTTCAAACGGTACTTTTTGAACCGTATTTATTATTTCTTTCTCTAAATATTGTAAGTATTGATCAACCGGTTGGCGTTCAATAAATACTTTATTAAAATCACAATAGTGACAAATATGCTGACAAAATGGAATATGAATATATGCAGCTTGTACCAAATATAACTCCTACCTTTCTAAAAAGAAAACCTCCGCGTTCCGGAGGGTCCTTTACTTTTATAAAGTGTTACGAATTTGTTCCATTCGCATTTTTCCCCAATCATACATCATTTCAACGATCGGTAAAAGCGACATACCTAATTCCGTCATATAGTACTCAACTCGCGGAGGAATTTCCGGGTATACTGTTCGATCAATAATCCCGTCCTCCATTAACTCTTTCAATTGATTTGACAACACTTTATGAGAAATGCTCGGGAACAGACGTTGTAATTCACTAAAACGATGCGGACCTTCCACACCTAAGTGCCACAATATCACAACTTTCCACTTCCCACTAATAATAGAAAGCGTCAGTTCCTTTTCGCAATTAAAATTACCTTTTTGTATTTTCTCTCGAATATCTTTTCGAATATTTTCGGACATTAATAGTCTCCTAACTCTATATCAATCACTAAAAAGCTCTCTCACTATTGTAAATGAGAGATGCTAAGATGTCTAAAAAGTAGCATATAAAAAAAGAAGCCGAACGAACGGCTTCTACTTTTATCACAATTGGTGCGGGCTAATAATTAGCGAAGAATAGAAAAATCCCCACTAATTATAGTTCACTCTATTAGTTATCATCCATTTTCAGTACAGCCATGAATGCTTCTTGCGGCACTTCTACAGAACCAACAGACTTCATACGTTTTTTACCTTCTTTTTGCTTATCAAGAAGTTTACGCTTACGAGAAATGTCACCACCGTAACATTTTGCAAGTACGTTTTTACGCATCGCCTTAATTGTAGAACGAGATACAACTTTATTTCCGATAGTCGCCTGAATTGGCACTTCAAACTGTTGTCTTGGAATTAATTTCTTTAATTTCTCTACAATTACTTTACCACGGTCATACGCTGAATCACGATGTACAATAAATGATAAAGCATCCACTTGTTCATTATTTAAAAGAATATCCATTTTCACAAGCTTAGATGGTTTATAACCAATTAACTCGTAGTCAAATGATGCATATCCTTTCGTATTTGATTTCAATTGATCGAAGAAATCATATACGATTTCTGATAACGGGATTTCATATGTCAATGTAACACGTGTTTCATCTAAATATTGCATATCAATAAACGTTCCACGTTTCCCTTGGCAAATTTCCATTACAGCTCCAACATAGTCATTCGGAACCATAATTGCAGCCTTCACAAACGGCTCTTCTACACGATCGATAGCCTGTGGATCTGGCATATTAGATGGATTATCAACAATAAGATCTTCACCGTTTGTTAAATACACTTTATAAATAACGCTTGGCGCTGTTGTAATTAAGTCAATCTTGAATTCACGTTCAATACGTTCTTGAATAATCTCCATGTGAAGCAGCCCTAAGAAGCCACAACGGAAACCAAAACCTAAAGCTTGAGATGTTTCAGGCTCAAATTCAAGAGCAGAATCATTCAATTCTAGTTTTTCTAACGCATCACGTAAGTCGTTATAACGTGCAGAATCGATTGGATATAAACCACAGAATACCATTGGATTTAATTTACGATACCCTTTTAACGGCTCTACAGCCTGACGTTTCGCATGTGTAATCGTATCACCTACGCGTGTATCGCCTACGTTTTTAATAGATGCTGCTAAGAAACCTACATCACCTACTGTTAACTCGTCACGTTGCGTTGTTTTCGGTGTAAACACACCTACTTCTGTTACTTCAAATTCTTTTCCAGTTGCCATCATACGTACTTTATCGCCAACTTTTACCGTTCCATTTACAACACGGATATATGCAATTACACCACGGTACGGATCATATAAAGAATCAAAAATCATACATTGTAACGGCTCTTCTGAATGACCTGTTGGAGCTGGTACCTTTTCAACGATTTGTTCTAAAATATCTTCAATACCAATGCCAGCTTTCGCTGAAGCAAGTACAGCTTCCGATGCATCTAAACCAATTACATCTTCTACCTCTTGACGTACGCGTTCTGGGTCTGCACTTGGTAAGTCGATTTTATTAATAACTGGTAAGATTTCTAAATTATTATCAAGCGCTAAATATACGTTCGCTAATGTTTGCGCCTCAATTCCTTGCGCTGCATCCACAACAAGAATTGCACCTTCACAAGCCGCTAAACTACGAGATACTTCGTACGTAAAGTCGACGTGTCCTGGAGTATCGATTAAGTGAAGAATATACTCTTCACCGTCTTTCGCTTTATACGTTAGTTGTACTGCATTTAATTTAATTGTAATACCACGCTCACGCTCCAACTCCATAGAGTCAAGCAATTGTGCCTTCATTTCGCGCTGTGCCAACGCGTTTGTTTTCTCCAAAATACGGTCTGCCAACGTTGATTTCCCGTGGTCAATGTGAGCAATGATGGAGAAGTTACGAATTTTGGACTGTCTTTTTGCTCTTTCTTCTTTATTCATCTATGTTCTCAACTCCTAATAGTCTCGCCAATATACACTAGCACTGATTATATCAATAGAGCAGCAAAGATTCAATGAAAACTCGTGCTGCTTACAATACAAATCACTCTATCTATATCTTATGCGAACAAACCATAAGAGACAAACCTTTTTCAAATTAAAGGACGACTCTCTTACAAACCAATAAGACAACCGTCCTTCCTGCTATCCTTAACTAAAAATCCCTTTTATTGCCCCAACCACTATATCCGTCCCAAACTTTGTCATATCACGAGCAACACTTGCTATCGCCATACCGATACCTTCTACAACATTAAAACTTCTTAAACTTTCTAACTGTTTTTGTTTTTCAATAGCCGAAAACGTATCTCTCGAAATTTCTGATTCAGCCCCAGCGCCTTCTGTTCCTGTCATATGAGCAATTTGTTCATATGACAGCTGACGATACCCCTTCATACTTTTCAGACCATGATTAGCGAGTGCCACTCCAGCTATCATCATAAGCAAGCATAAAACTGTACCGCATATACATAACAGCGTAAATCGACTCAAACTATTTCTGCCTCTTTCCATCAATGTGTATAGGCCCCTGTGTTATCTTGATCAATCTGATGATGCAGTGCTGCATTTAAACCACTTGCTATTACATTTGCCATATCCTCAATAAACGCATCTACTTCTTTTGGGGTTACCATTAAATTATGACCAAGAGGAGATAACACTTCATAAATCAACTTTCTCTTTTCTTCTTCTTCTAACGTACCAATAGCCCCTAAAAACATATTTCGACTCTTTTCATCTGGCATATCTTCTTCTGTTAATTTTTTCTTTTCTCCAAATGTAAAACCTGCTGGCAATAAAGAGCGTGACGGTTTGTTTCCTTCTTTCAGTTCCCGGCCAAAATGTTTCAAAATAAAATCAATTGTATCACTCGTAATCGAAACAGCATCTACCACAGTTGGCACACCAATTGCGATAACAGGAATACCTAATGTTTCTTTACTTAGTTCCTTACGCTTATTCCCAACACCAGATCCTGGATGAATTCCTGTATCAGAAATTTGTATCGTACTATTTACTCGTTCAATAGAACGCGCAGCTAATGCATCAATTGCGATGACAAAGTCTGGTTTTGTCTTTTCAATAATTCCGTAAATGACATCGCTCGTTTCGATTCCTGTAATTCCCATTACCCCTGGACGAATGGCACTAACAGGTCTAAACCCTTCTTCCACACTTTCAGGCTGCAATTTAAACAAATGTCTCGTCACCAGTACGTTCTCTACAACTATCGGTCCGAGTGCATCCGGCGTTACATTCCAATTCCCAAGACCTACGATTAAACAACTCGCTTCTTTTGAAACTCCAACCTCTTCTAAGAAATAAGAAAATTCTTTTGCAAAAATACGCTCTACCTTTTGCTGAAGTTCCGTATCTTGTTGTCGTATACCTTGCACCTCAAGAGTTAAATAATTCCCAGGTTTTTTCCCCATCGACTCAGATGCAATTTCATCAATAGTTACTTTTGTAATTGTAACTCCCTCTTCTTCCCTCTCTTTTACAATAACTCCCTGTATCCCTTTTTGTTCTTCTTGGCGCTCTTGCAGCATTTGGTGCGCCTCTACAGCAAGGTCAGTTCTAACACTATATTTACTTAAATCTAATGGTTCTTTCATCGTATCTCCTCCGTAATTCATAGTAAATATCGTTAGATTTCCCCAAGTTATATTAGGTCATTCTTTCCTTTACGTGAAATTTCATTGATATACTATTGCAATTCTCTTCACCGTTTGATAAAATATCACTTGTTCTATGTAAGAATCGAGTCATTCGATTGCACCAGGGAGGTGAAAAGTATGGCAAACATCAAATCTGCTATCAAACGCGCTAAACTTAGCGAAGAGCGTCGTTCACATAACGCTTCTATCAAGTCTGACATGCGTACTGCTGTTAAAACTGTAGAAACTTTAGTTACTAATAACGATCTTGAAAATGCTAAAGAAGCTTTCAAAACTGCTTCTAAAAAACTTGACAAAGCAGCTCGTAAAGGTCTTATCCACCAAAACGCTGCAGCTCGTCAAAAATCTCGCTTAGCGAAACAAGTAAACGCGTAAGGCGTTTAAAAAACGATCCATTCGGATCGTTTTTTATATACACAAAAAAGTTCACGTATTTAGTACGTGAACTTTTTTGTGTTACTACATATGATTTAACCGCATTAAGAAAAACTCAAGCACAAGTTTCTTATCCATCTTTCCAGTCTTCATACTATAATCAGCTTCCGCTAATTCTATAATAACTTTTTTTAATTCTTCAAAAGAGAAAAACTTTGTTTGATTCATCGCCAACTTTACCCGGTACGGGTGCACACCAATATGGGAAGCAATTTGATTTTGTCCGTAACCACGCTGTTGTAATTCTTTCACTTGATGGAGCAAGCGAAATTGACTTACTAATAACGCGAGCAGTTTAATTGGTTCTTCCTGCTGTGTAAATAATCCGTCTAAAATTTGCATCGCACCAGCGATATCTTTTTTCACCACTTTTTCTGTTAAAGCAAACACATTTTGCTCAACAGATTTCGGCACAAGTTCCGTGACAAGTTTTGGCGTAATTTCTCCGCCCATACCGACGTATAACGTTAACTTTTCCATTTCCTTCGCCAACATTGTTACATTACTTCCCACAAGCTCTAACAACAAACTAACAGCTGCATTATCAATATGCACATGCACCTCATCCGCACGAGAAACAATCCACTTCTGAACATCCTGCACTTGCATCGCATTTGCTTCTATTACATCCGCTGTTTTCTTTAATAGTTTTGTAATTTTTTTTCGTTCGTCTAATTTTTCATAAGGCGCAACAAAAACAAGAATAGAAAAAGGAGATGGCTCCCCAATATATTCTTCTAAAATTTTTATATTTTGTTCTAATTTTTCTTTTTGTGCCGTTAAAAATAATGGTGATTTTATTAATATAACTTTACGCTCTCCAAAAAAAGGAAGCGTATGCGCATCCTCAACTACATCTTCTAAATACGCTTCTTCCAAATCGTATGTCACAACATTAAACTCTCGATCTTCCTCTTCAAGCGCTTCCGTTGTAATAAGCTTTATCGTTTCATTTATAAAATAGGCTTCCGTTCCATACAGTACATACAACGGAGCGAACTGTTTCTTTTTAATCTTCTTATGTATATCACTCATATTTTTTCCTACTCCCTAACTTGGCAATATATATTTATACTAATGCCCTAGCTTTTGTTTTACAAGTACAAAGGGACGGGCTTTATAACCCGCCCCTTTATTTATATAAAACGCCACGCAATAAGCCCCGGATTTCTTATTGGTGTGCGGTAATCACCTTCCCTTTATTATTTACAATAATAATCTTAGTATAAGTGCCAACTGTTAACATGATTGGAAATGAAAAATTCACGCTACTTAACTAACTAGAAAAGTATACAAATACTCTATTTCGCTTCATATGGAAATTGTAGATTTTTTTCTGACAATATTCTATACTAAAATGGAATGTTGGGGAGGGATTCTAAATGAATGATTTTGAACAAAACGTTCAAAGTAAACGCAATGACGCTATTGATTCAGGGGTAGGATTTATCGTCTCATTTGGTTTTTTCGCAACACTTTTCATTATTGCAACTGTTATTAAATTCATCGGTTCTTAAAGGCTGCTGCTTAACGGCAGTCTTCTTTTTTTCATCTTCTATGTGTTTCATCATATGTGATTTTACTTTGAAAGGTTCCTTTTTCTCCATTAAAAACATAGGAAATAGCACCTTGCTTATCCGTACGCCATATATCAATACCCATCTTCTTAAAACGCTCTATAACTTCCTTATGCGGGTGCCCATACCTATTACGCTCTCCCACAGAAATAATCGCTACAGTAGGCTGTACAAGGCTTAAAAAAGGATCTGTAGACGATGTTTTACTCCCATGGTGGGCAACTTTTAAAATATTAGCCCGCAAATCAGGATATGTCGATACTATAAACTTTTCTCCTTCTTCTTCTAAATCACCCGTAAATAGCCATGTTAGTCCCCCTAGTCTGGCCCATAGTACAATCGAAGAGTCATTTTCTCCCTTTTCTTTCCCCTTTGGAGCTAATACGAAAAATTCCGCTTCATTTACCCTCCAACCTTCCCCTTCTCCTACTACACTTATCTTCATGCTCTTTTCTAACGCCTTTTTCTTCACCACTTTTTCCAATACAGCATCTTGTTCCTTTCTCCCAAATACAACTTCTTTTACAATAATAGATGACAGCAAATCCAGCGCAGCACCTATATGATCCGCATCTCCATGCGTTACAATTAATTTATCAATCGTTTTTATACCTTCTTTTTGTAAGAAAGGAACCAGAATATCATGCCCAACAGAAAATTCATGCTTTTTCTGTTGCCACACTTCCTTCTTGACGGGAAGGGCTCCACCTGTATCAATAAGATAAACCTCTTTATCGTACGGAAGACGAATTAATATTGCATCTCCCTGTCCAACATCAAGAAATGTAACACTCCCACTTTCGCGAAAATATGGATATACATAATGACAAGTACTAATAAAAAGAAATACACCCACAACTATGCACAAAATTTTTTTCGTTATTACTCTTTCCCAAATCACAAATATACTAACGATACTAAAACAATATATAGCCACAAGAAATAAAGGAGTTTGACCAAAAGTAAGTCGGATGAAAGGGAAACTTTCACAGTAACTTAGAAAGTCATTAGAAATGGTTAAACATAATGAAAGTACATACGCAATTCCTTTTGCGAAAAATGGAATAACCGGCATACATATAAGAATAATAATGCTACACGGCAATACAATAATGGATAGAAAAGGAACATATATAAGATTGAGGAAAATGCTATAAGGAGAAAAATAACCAAAATGATATAACAAGATGGGGGTACTAGCGAGCTGTGAAATTATAGAAATGTAAATAGAATTTCGAACTACTCCATTACTACGCCCTAATAATATCGGCGCAGATAGTAGTAAAGCAAAACTACCTACAAATGAGAATTGAAATCCAATGTTGAAAATAAGATACGGATCGTATATAAGCATACATATAGCTGTTATACTTAAGGCGTCTAGACTAGATAAGCGAATAGAGCACATGAAAGCTACCAACAATAAAACTCCTATTATAGAAGCCCTCACAACAGATGGCGACGCCCCAGCTACGATCATATATAGAGGAATGCAAACTATAAGGCATACTGTTGCTGTCTCTTTCGTCACACCACTTCTTAGTAAAACAAAATACATTATAACCATTAATAATACGATATGCGATCCTGAAATTGCCAACAAATGTATAAGACCAAATTGTTGATATTGCTCTTCTACTTCAAACGTCATTTGTTGTCGATCTCCAAATAATAATGCGTTCATAAATGCACCTGATTGTTCTGGGAACATTTCTGTAACTTTCGAGATTGTTTGTTGCCTGAGAAGAAAAATCCATTGCACGAGTGACAACGATGTTTTTTGACATTCAGAAATGTATGTCACATCAAATATAAAATGTATTTTTTGCTGATATAAATAATTACGATAATCAAAAACATGAAAATTCCGGGCAGTTTGTGGTTCTTTCACCTCCCCTTTAAATGTACACGATATACCTGCATGTAATTGTTGCAATTGCTTCCTTC
>NZ_JBFUIN010000105.1:0-9213 GCF_056401855.1 Bacillus sp. P4_D3 | reverse complement strand
ATATAAAAAGAGGCTGTTCCAAATCGGAACAACCCCCTTCTCCTTAAACGAATAGCTCTTCTAAAATTTTCAGTTTATCTTCTGTATATTTCACGAAGCCATCGTTATATGATTTTGGATCTTTCGGATTCGCAAAATGTGTAATTGCTCCTGTTTGTGGGTGAACAAATTTACTTGATGCCCCGCAACCAAGTCCGATAATCGATTGTACTTCTTCCATAATAACAATATTGTAGATACTTTCTTGCGTCGGTATTGCATACCCAACGTTTTCTAAGTTACCTAAAATATTTTTTTGACGATATAAATAGTATGGTACGTAGTTATGGTTCTTCGTCCACTCTTCCGCCTCATGCATCATCGCAGTAATTTCTTCGCGACCTGCCACTTTATATTTACGTTTGTTTTGCGTCATTTCAGAAGCACGTTTAAATGATAACGTATGAACTGTTAACGATTCTGGCATTAACTTTTCTGTTTCATCTAACGTATGCTTAAAGATGTCTAATCCTTCACCAGGAAGACCAATAATTAAATCCATATTAATATTGTTCATTCCCATTTCACGTGCTAAATGATACTTCTCAATTGTTTCTTCTACAGTGTGATGACGTCCAATTGCCTTTAGTGTCTCTTGATGGTATGACTGCGGATTAATACTAATACGGTCAATGTTCCATTTATTTAACACTTCTAGCTTTGCTGGTGTGATCGTATCTGGGCGACCTGCCTCAACTGTTACTTCACGTACATCTTTCACATCTGGGAACGCTTCGTACATTTCTTCATAAAGCATATCCATCTCTTCTGCTGTAATACTCGTCGGTGTACCACCGCCGTAATAAATCGTCGTAACTGTAACACCTTTTTCTTTCAAAAACTTACCAATCTCACGAACTTCATAATGTAACCCGCCTAAGAACGAATCAACTGATCCTTGGCGTCCGTTAATTGCATAAGCCGGGAACGTACAGTACGCACATTTTGTAGGACAAAACGGAATACCGATGTAAATACTTACTTCTTCTTTCAAACGGTATAAATCTGGAATAACCGCTAATTGGCAATCAACGATACGCTGAAGAAGCTCAATTTTTTCTTCATGAATTAAATAACTTTCACGAAGTTCTTTATGCGCTTCTTCTTTTGACATACCATTTTGAAGCAGTTTGTGAAGAAGTTTCGTTGGGCGTACCCCAGTTAATATTCCCCAGCTCTGTTCAAGTCCAGTTAGCTGTTGAAGTACAGAAAGATATACGTAAGAAACAACATGTTTCACTTGCTTCATACGTTCTTTTTCTTCTGTGAAAGCAGATAAATCTTTAGAGAATGTTTCTTCATATACATTTCCAGTCGCAACATCTGTTAAACGAGCCGATGCTGTCACATTACCTTCTATCTGTATATCAACGATAAGATTTGCTTCTTCTTGCTCAAACCCTATCTTGCTCTCTTCAAAAAATAAACCGCCAATATTTTGTAGCGGACGTAAAAAACGATCATCTTGTAACGTTTTAATTGAAATTAACAACATTATCACCTTTTCATTTGCAAACTCTCTTTAGTTTACTTGAAGGGCGTTTGCAGGTCAATACAGAAGGTTTTACCTTATTTCTATATCCTATTTAAAACATACTGAATATTGATTTTTCACGAATACCCTCTAGTTGTATAGACATTGTAATATGCCCTTGTTACAATCTAAAACGTATTAGTACTTACTACTAGTTTAAATACATATAAAGGAAGAGACTTTTACATATTCACTTCCTTTCGAACCATTTAAAGAAGAACACAAAATATAGCCACAAGCACTCACTCCTACTGAACAGTCTGGAAATTGGTTTAAAATTCAATTAAACGAAACATCAAAATGGATTTACGCATACGGAATTGTAAAAGGTAACGAGCGAAACGAGTTTGTACCAAAAGGCACAGCAACACGTGGTGAAGCTGCGGCATTTTTAAATAGAATGCTGAAAGTAATCGAAGCATAAAAAAAGAAACGTAGCGAAAATGCTACGTTTCTTTTTTCATCGTTTCGGTGTATGTTTATGATTCTTTAAAAAAGGAAGCGGGAATTGCTTACGAAAATGCTCTTTAATCATATACTCTACGCCGTTCTCAGTATTAGAACGTGTAATCCAGTCTGCGGCTTGCTTTAATTCTACAGGAGCGTTCCCCATTGCTACCCCAAGGCCAACATTTTCAATTACCTCTAAGTCTTCTGTGCTGTCTCCAATCGCAACCATTTCACTAAGGTTAATATTTAAATGCTCCCCAAGTAATTGTAAACCACGTAGTTTTGATACATTTTGAGGGAGAATTTCTATACGCCTCGCATCACACTCGACGTACTCTACATCTTGAAATGCCTTTCTTAACGTATTCATCCCTCTTTCTTTTTCACCTTTCGTATGGAAGACAATATCAATTTTTGGTGCAGCTACTGGGTTATCACGCAGGGCATCCCCTAGCGAATCTACAAATTGAACCGGATAAAATAACGGATCTGCGCTTGATAATACAGTACGCGCAATTAAGTTTGGTGTATTTCTCTCACGATTCCCAATTGAATATCTTTCATGAGAAATGCGAACATTACAATCAAAATGCTCTAACACTTGCACAATATTAAAGGTTTTCTCTTCAGATAATCTCCTTTGAGCGAACGGCTTATCTAACGTTGCTGAAATGAAAGCTCCACCGTGTGTAACTAATATTGAATCTAATTTTAACGCCTTCGCTATTTTATGAGCAGATTGAAAATTACGATTCGTAAATAATGTAACGTATACATCTTTTCTTTTCACAAAGTCAATTGTCTCCCGTAACCCTTTAGCAATTTTTCCGTTGTTGTATAGTAGTGTCCCATCTATATTAAGAGCTAGTAAGCGATAAATCATGTCGCACTCCCCCTCTTCGCTGTTGTACTCTATCCATAATTTATGAAATAAATGTAGTAAATAGAACGAGTTAGAATTACTACTGAAAATTTGGTTTACTATATACATATACAACTGGCAAAGGAGATAGTACAATGCAGGCACCACCTTCTTTTTATGAAGGCGATACGTTAGAGGTCGCAAAGAAGTTACTTGGACATAAACTCGTTCATATTGTAGACGGCATAAAGCGAAGCGGAATTATTGTAGAGGTAGAAGCATACAAAGGTCCAGATGATAAGGCCGCACATAGTTACGGCGGCAGACGGACTGATCGAACAGAGGTAATGTTCGGCGCACCAGGACATGCTTACGTATATTTAATTTACGGTATGTATCATTGCTTTAACGTAATTACAGCACCAATCGGCACCCCGCAAGGAGTTCTTATTCGTGCTCTTGAACCTGTAGATGGCATCGAAGACATGAAACTAGCGCGCTACAACAAAACTGACATTACGAAGGCTCAGTATAAAAACTTAACAAATGGACCCGGAAAACTATGCCGCTCACTCGGAATCACTTTAGAAGAGCGCGGCGTATCACTTCAAAGTGATACGTTACATATTGAATTAGTTCCTGAAGAAGGCCATTTATCATCCACACATAACATACTAGCTGGTCCTCGTATTAATATTGATTATGCAGAAGAAGCCGTTCACTATCCATGGCGGTTTTATTATGAAAAGCATCCGTGTGTTTCAAAGTAAAGGAGCTATCCTATAATGTTTCACTGACTTTGAACTGCCCCATCCTGTATATTTGCAAGTGACCAAACCAACAAACATACGAAGGTGATTTCTTATTTCATCATACATCGAAAAGCCGAAATCCGGGCTCGGATTTCGGTTTTGTATATATAGAAGGAACCATTTCCTCTCCAAAATTCCCAAATACAGTTCACCTCCGAAGAGGAACCTAAAAAAACATTAATTTTCTTATGAATTTTTTAATGCATTATAATTATCTAAATTGAATTTCGTCATAATGAAAGTTCCTGTTGGCGTTAAAAGCTGAGAAATAGATTGTATGACATGAGGTAATTGCGCTGGCTCAATAGGATGTGATAATAGAATGTACTGGAATTTTTCATCTTTAAATACCTCGTGTAACTTGTCATACTCGCTAGAAGTTGTAGGACCTACCCTATTTGCAAGAGCTGCCGCTTTTTCATTAACTTCTGCACCGAATGTGGAAACTGCCGGGTAACGCCTTTCCATTTCTAATAAAGTTGCACCACATCCAGCTCCTATATGAAGAATATTTACTTGATCAGGCGCAAATCGATCTACAATTGCTAGTAAATCATAATGAATGTATAAACTTTCACCATAAAATCCCCATTTTTCATACAATTTTATATTATTCGCATGTAAAACTATGGAAAAGTTAACACTGTCTTCTCTCCACGATACGCTTCCATAGTGATGAATAAATGTATCTTTACATAAATACAATTTATATCCCTTTTCAAAAATTCTTAACGACAAATCATCATCTTCATAATTCCCTGGTGTAAATCGTTCATCTAATACTCCAACTTCATCTAACACTGATTTTTTTATAAGCATACAAAATCCTATTAATTTCATACGTTCTTCCCACTTATTTTTATCACTTTGATTATATAAAGTTGCAAAATTCTGCATCCCTTGAATATCCTTATAAAAGGTTTGTATAGCAGTATAGTAAGCAGCATTATTAGTGACGGGTCCTACAGCTCCAGTATCTTCGTTTTCATACAAACACCGAATTAAGTTTCTTAACCAATTTTTAGTTACGACCACATCATTATTTAATAATAGAATATTATCACCTTTTGCCTTTTTAATTCCCTGGTTGCATCCCTTTGGAAAACCCATATTTTCTGCATTTTCCACTAGTATAATATCCGATTGTTTTTGTAACCATTCTACAGTACCATCTGTTGATGCATTGTCCACAACTATTAACTCATACTCTTGTTCCACTGTATAAGTTCTAATACTTTGGATGCATTCTTTTGTGTATTGTAATTGATTATGAGTTAATATAATTATACTTGTGAGCATGAATCAGACTCCTCTCAGCAACCGAAATAATTATCTAGTATTATTAAATACTATTTTTTAAATAAACCATCAAAATATTTTCTATTATATTCAATACTCGGATTATTAGGTATGAACTGTGCAGCTTGTTCGTTGTGATAAATTGCCTTTTCATATTCTTTTATTCGATCATAACAAATACATAGTTGAATATGCGGCAACCATGTATGACACTCTTCCCGGACAAATGGAGAATCCTTTGATCGCGGTCCGTCAATTGCTGCATGGTACCAATATATTGCTTTGGCATATTCACTTTGTTGCAAAAATACACGTCCTAAGTGGCAACAAAGTTCTCCTCTAGGTGTGTCATACATAAATGATTGTAAACAAGAATGGATAGATTTTTTTAAGTCCCCCAATTCAAAATAACATTCGGCTCTTTTTAAACAAGCTTGAATATTATCTTCAACCCAACCCTTTTCTTCATCTAAAAACCTTGAATACCACTTAACAGCCTTATCATATAATCCGTGATCCTTACATTCATTTGCATAATAGTACACATCGCGGGGGCTAAACTCTTTTCCACTCTCAAGATGTTTTTCATATATTTTCAAATTACGATTAGTATATGCTTTTTCTTTTTTATGACTTACCCCTACATCACTATTTATAAGATTTCCATACACCTCTAAATATTCATTAACAAATCCATACCATTGAAAATTTTTACTTCTGTTGACTAATCGATATCTCCTTAAAGAATGTGTTGGATTTCCTTCTATATCAAAAGTTAAATAATATTTCATAGATACTGCATCCGTACTACGATCTAACGTACGTTTTAACTGTAGCAATTTCTTTCCATCATCCGTACCTATTATGTCATCTGCGTCTAGCCAAAGAATATATTCTTTTGTAGCTTTAGAAAATGCAAAATTTCGTGCCGCTGAAAAATCTTCAATCCACTGAAAATCATAAACTTTCGCATCGTACTTCTTCACAATCTCTTTTGTAGCATCTGTTGAACCTGTATCTACAATAATAATTTCATCCACAACACTTTTGACCGACTCTAAGCATTTTGATATAGTCTGTTCTTCATCTTTTACAATCATGCATAAACTAATAGTAATGGAGTTTTCCATCATATCCCCCCTATCCTTTTGATGTATATGTTTGGAGAGAAATTTATATTTCTTTTGCTTCAAAATTGAGTTTTCATTTTACAAATTACACATAATGAGGCCTACGGTGAAATTGGATAGGGGAATTTCACGAGAGGATTACGAACCAATGATAAAAACCGAAGCCTGAACAAGACTTCGGTTCTTTATATAGAGAATACATAATTTCGATTCCTTTTTACTCCGTACCTTCCGCGGTAGCAATATCATTCTCTAAGTTTTCTCTTGATAATTCAGCCGCCATAAAATCAGCTGTTTCAGGAAGTGCTAAATGCATATGGGCTTTTTGACAAATTTGGATCGTACAGTTTTCTACAACATAGTCGAAAACATGTCCGCCCCCGCTTCTTTCATCATCAATGTAATGTAAGTGGAAACCTGCTACACCAATACCTTGCGCGTAATCCGGTGTCCAAAATCCAGCCATCGTTCCATCCGTATCTTTAAACGAAAAAATCGGTTGTGATTTCGTCACTTCAACGAGCGGCGTATACGGTTTTTCTTGTCTTGGGACAGTTCTCGTTCTAACTTCACGGAACGTACCGTCCATTCGAATACCATAAAATAAGTTTTTACTTGGCATTAACTCATGTAATAATGCTTCCACTTCTTCACGATTCATCGGACGCTCTATCGTATAACTCATTTCTTTTTCAAAAAACGTTACAGTCGCAAAAGGTGTTGTTTCTTCCGGTTCTACTTTTTCCGCTGAACCATCTGAGCGTAAATGGTAAAACTCATTATCAAACGCAATCATTTCACCATCTAATTGATCAAATGTGCCGATGCCAAAATCACCACGTTCTTTCAGTTCCTCAAAATTAATAACACCATCATATATACCATCTAATAGCGCAAGCATTGTAGATGTTTGATATACTTCATTACTCATTTTCGTTCTTTTTGCATCAATATCAATTAATTGCGCAACAGTCATCTCACTCATGCCCCCATTAGTTTAATTGGTTTGGTAATAGTTTTTCACTTAACTTAATGTTGTCACGGTAATCGATTGGAATATCAACAATGACAGGGCCTTCTGCTTCTAACGCTTCTCTCAATACACCTTCTAATTCGTCTGGTGTATTAACACGAAGACCTATTGCACCGAAACTTTCTGCATATTTCACAAGATCAACATCACCAAACTCTGTAGCTGATGTTCTACCGTATTTCATCATTTGTTGGAACGCAACCATATCATATGTACCGTCTCTCCAAACGAGATGTACAACCGGTGCATTTAAACGTACCGCTGTTTCTAACTCCATCGAAGAGAATAAGAAACCACCGTCACCTGACACTGAGACTACTTTTTTACCCGGTTCTACTAAAGTAGCGGCAATTGCCCAAGGAAGTGCAACACCTAACGTTTGCATACCGTTACTAAATAATAATCTACGTGGCTCATAAGAACGGAAACATCTCGCCATCCAAATAGAATGGGAACCGATGTCACATGTAACGGTTGTATCGTCACTAATTAAAGAACGAAGTGTACGAATGACTTGAAGTGGATGCGTAACACCTTCTGAAGCACGGTTTGGAACTTCTGCTTGCTCTGATAATTTCGAGCGTAATCGTTCTAAAACTGCTTCTGATTTCTTATTTAATACAAGTTTCGGTAATTTCTCTGCGATGCTATTTACAGTTAAAGCGATATCGCCAATTAATTCACGCTCTGGTTGGTAATCATGATCGATATCCGCTTGGTGGTCATCAAGATGAATAATCGTTCTGTCCCCAAGTTTATTCCAGAATTTCGGATCATACTCAATTGGATCATAACCGATAGAAATAACAAGATCCGCTTCTTCTAGTAAAATATCACCTGGTTGGTTACGGAATAATCCAACGCGGCCGAAGAAATGATCTTCTAACTCACGTGAAATCGCGCCAGCTGCTTGATATGTTTCAACAACAGGCAGTTCTGTATCAGCAATTAATTCACGAACCGCTTTCGTCACTTCATTTGTGCTCGCTCTCATGCCGAGTAAAATAACTGGTAATTTCGCTGATTTTATTTTTTCTACTACATATGTAATTTCATGTGTGGGAGCGATTCCAAGCTGTGGCTTAGAAAGCGCACCAATAGACCCTACAGTCGTTTCCGCAGTCATAACGTCTTGCGGAAGACTTACTAAAGTAGCTCCTGGATTTGTGGAAGTCGCACTTCGAAATGCATTTGATAGTGCTTCTGGCACATTATCAGGATGCTCTACTTCTACGCTATATTTTGTGATTGGTTCGAATAGTGCAGCATTATCCATAGATTGATGCGTACGTTTTAATCGATCAGTACGCGGAACTGCACCAGCTAAAGCAACAACGGGATCACTCTCCGCATTCGCAGTAACAAGACCTGTCGCTAAATTTGATGTTCCTGGTCCTGAAGTTACAAGACATACACCCGGTTTCCCTGTTAATCTACCAATAGCAGCTGCCATAAATGCTGCGTTTTGTTCATGACGACAAACAATTAACTCTGGTCCTCTTTCTTGCAGTACATCAAATACAGAGTCAATCTTCGCTCCTGGAATACCGAAAACATGTGTAACACCTTGTTTAATTAAACAATCAACAACAAGATCTGCTCCTCTTGTTTTTGTTTTCACGTCGTTTGCTTTTACACCTGTACTCAAACTAATCATCCCTTTATTTCATAATGTGTGTAATAAAGATTTTTACTTTATATACTTCACCACATTAATTAACATAGTGTAATATATCTTGTTTATCATTATAGTACAAATGCATTATTTTTCCAACGATATGAATTTGACAGTATTTTGACAATTATTCGGGAATGCGCTTTCAACCTTTTATTTATCCTAAAATAACATTTTTATATCGCCTCTAAAAATGCACAAAAAACTTCCATCTAATCACAGTATTAATAAGATTACAGTACCTTGCAAAGAACACTACTAAATGATATATTTGTAAATATTGGAATGCCCAGTAATTGGAATGCGCTTTATGATTAGTATCCCCCCCTTTCAAAAGATAGAGAAAGATTATGCCGTTTGTTTATAAAAAAGATAAGAT
>NZ_JBFUIN010000104.1:0-9236 GCF_056401855.1 Bacillus sp. P4_D3 | reverse complement strand
AAGTAGAAGCGCGCAACGATCAAGAAAAATTATTGTCTGAGCTTTGGAAAGTTGCTGATGAACAAGAGCAACATACAATCGCAAATTTAATGGTGAAGTTTGTACAACATAAGTAAAAGTAGAGAGGAGAAGCTCCTCTCTACTTTTTTTGTATAGTAATTAGGAGGAATAGATTATACATTTAGCTTCCCTATTAAGGTGAAATCATATAATATAGTACGTAGGTGTAAAGTAAGCGTAGGGGAGTGATCTTGGATGATTGAATGGTATTTTGAATATGAAATACATAAAAACCGACCTGGCTTACTTGGTGACGTTTCTTCGTTAATCGGTATGCTTGGCATCAATATTGTCACAATTAATGGTGTAGATAATGCACGACGTGGACTTTTGCTTATGTGTGATAATCAAGAACAAATCTCTAGACTTGAATCAATTTTAAATACGATGGATAATATAACGGTAACGAAATATCGTCCGCCAAAGCTTAGAGATAAGCTAGCAGTTAGACATGGTAGGTACATACAACGAGATGCAGATGATAAGAAAACATTTCGATTTGTGCGTGATGAATTAGGATTGCTTGTAGACTTTATGGCGGAGATAATGAAAAAAGAAGGTCATAAATTAATTGGGATACGAGGAATGCCTCGTGTCGGAAAAACAGAATCTATTGTTGCCGCAAGTGTTTGTGCAAATAAGAGATGGTTATTCGTATCATCTACTCTCATTAAGCAAACTGTTCGTAGCCAATTGATTGAAGATGAGTATAGCGACGATAATATTTTCATACTAGATGGAATTGTGTCGACAAAGCGTGCCAATGAAAGACACTGGCAGCTCGTTCGTGAAATCATGAGATTGCCTGCAACGAAAGTTGTGGAACATCCGGATGTGTTTGTGAGTCAGTCAGAATACACATTGGATGATTTTGATTATATTATCGAATTGCGTAACGATTATGATGAAGAAATTCAATATAATTTAGTAGATGAAATTGAGCAAGGTACGAAAAACAATTTCTCTATGTTCGACTTTTAAAGAAATATTGAGGTGTTAGTAGTGACGGAATTAGGACAAAAGCTGACAGAAGCAAGAGAAGCGAAAGGCTTATCTATTGATCAGCTGCATGAGATTACAAAAATTCAAAAACGCCATTTAGTAGCGATTGAAGAAGGCAATTATGATGTGTTGCCAGGAGCTTTTTATGCGCGTGCATTCATTAAACAATATGCAGATGCTGTTGGATTAAATGGAGAGGAACTGCTTGTAGAATATCAGAGTACGATACCACAATCTGAAAATCGTGAAGTTCCACAAGTATCAACTGGACAAAAAACACAAGAAACAATGCAAAAATCTTCATCATGGCCAATTGCAGATCATATGCCAAAAATTTTGATTGTGTTGTTAGTAATCGCATTTGGAGTGGTAGTCTGGTTTGTTATTCAAGCGTTAACTGGAAAAGATGATAGACAAGTTCCGAATGCTCAAAGTGAGAAAATTGAAGTTCAAAAAGCAAAAGATTCTCCGCTAGATACGAAGAAAGATGAAGTGAAAGCGGAAGAACCAAAAAAAGAAGAGCCAAAGAAAGAAGAGCCAAAGAAAGAGGAACAACCAGTGCAACCAACTGGACAACAAGAAGTGAAGGTAGTTGGAACGAGTGGTAAGGTATCTACTTTGGAAATTCATAATAATAAAACATTAGAACTGGAAATTTCAGCGAAGGGTGCAAGCTATGTAGATGTTAAAGATGATGCGGGTAACGAAATTCTAAACACTACAGTACAAAGTGGTCAAACAGAAAAACGTGATTTATCAACAGTAAAAGAAGTGCGGCTTAATATTGGAAGTGCACCGAATGTTGAAATTAAACTGAATGGCCAAGTGGTTACTTTCCCATTAGATCCAGAAAAAGAATATCACCAAAGATTGGTGATAAAAAACCAAGGGATAGGGCAACCTGCGCAATAACAGTCATCGCTTCGATGACTTTTTTCAATGAACAAATGTTTTTGACATGATGGAGGAATAGCTGTGAATTTACCAAATAAAATTACAATATCTAGAATCTGCTTAATTCCAATTTTTATGGTAATTATGCTAGCGCCCTTTAACTGGGGCTCATATACAATTGGTGATGTCAATTTACCAATTCAACATTTAGTAGGAGCACTAATCTTTATAATTGCTTCAGCTACAGATTGGATTGATGGATATTATGCAAGGAAATATAATCTTGTAACGAATTTAGGGAAATTTCTTGACCCGTTAGCAGATAAATTACTTGTTTCTGCAGCACTTATCACATTGGTAGAGATGCAATATGTACCTGCTTGGATCGTTATTGTAATTATAAGCCGTGAGTTTGCAGTAACAGGTTTACGCCTTGTGCTTGCTGGGACAGGGGAAGTAGTTGCAGCAAATCAGCTAGGGAAAATTAAGACATGGACACAAATTATTGCGATTGCAGCATACTTATTACATGATGTACCGTTAAGTTTACTTCATATTCCAGTTGCAGATATTTTCATATGGATTGCATTATTCTTTACCGTTATTTCAGGATGGGATTATTTCTGGAAAAATAAAGATGCTTTTGTAAACTCAAAATAGAAGTTTATGGGGGAATTGGGATGAATGCTGAAATTATTGCGGTTGGAACGGAATTATTACTTGGACAAATTGCAAATACAAATGCCCAGTTTTTATCTGAAAAGTTAGCTTCAATCGGAATTAACGTGTACTACCATACTGTTGTTGGGGATAATAACAAGCGATTACAGAAGGCAATTGAATTGGCTGAAGAACGAGCTGATATGCTCATTTTTACAGGTGGATTAGGACCGACAAAAGATGATTTAACGAAAGAAACAATAGCATCTAATTTAGATGAAGAGCTTGTGTATGATGAAAAGGCATTAACATCGATAAGCGATTATTTTAAGCGTACAGGCCGTGAATTTACGGAGAATAATAAAAAGCAGGCGCTCGTTTTAAATGGATCGACTGTATTTGCGAATGATCACGGTATGGCGCCTGGTATGGGGTTAAATAAGAACGGAAAAGTTTATATTTTATTACCAGGACCACCAAAAGAAATGAAGCCGATGTATATAAGTTACGTAGAGCCTTTTTTATGTAAGTTTACAACGGGGGAAAATATTTATTCTCGTGTTCTTCGTTTTTTTGGTATTGGGGAATCTCAATTAGAAGTGAAAGTTCAAGATTTAATTGATGGTCAAACGAACCCAACCATTGCACCACTCGCAAATGATGGAGAAGTGACATTACGTTTAACTGCCAAACATCAAAATGCTGATGAGGCGGAGAAACTGATTCAGCATGTGGAAGATTTGATTTTAGAAAGAGTAGGAGAATTTTTCTACGGATATGACCAAGATTTCCTTCATTACAAGGCAATAAGGCTATTGAAGGAAAAAGGGTTAACTTTAGCATGTGCAGAAAGTTTAACAGGTGGTCTTTTTGGAAATCAAGTAACAGAAAATGCTGGCGTCTCGTCTGTATTTAAAGGCGGTGTCATTTGTTATCAAAATGATGTGAAGCAACAAATTTTACATGTGCCTGAAGAAGTGTTACGCACTGACGGCGCGGTTAGTAAACAGTGTGCTCGTTATCTTGCTGAAAATGTAAAGAAACTGTTAAAAGCAGATATCGGGATTAGTTTCACTGGGGTGGCAGGACCGGATGCTTCAGAGTATAAAGAACCAKGAACCGTATTTATTGGATTGGCGATTAAAGATGAACCAGCTGTAGTCTTCTCGCTTAATTTAAGTGGAAGTCGTCAACAAATTAGAGAACGCTCTACAAAATATGGATTTTATCATTTATTTAAAAAGCTAGAAGAGATATAAATTTCTTCTAGTTTTTTTGTTGGAAAACCTAGTTTTATTCGATCTAAAATAAAAAAATCGAATAAATGTTCGATTTTTGTTGGCAAATTGAATTGAAAATAGGTATAATAAGATTAGCAATTTAGTTAAGGAGGAATTTTGAATGAGCGATCGTCAAGCGGCATTAGATATGGCGTTAAAACAAATAGAGAAGCAATTCGGTAAAGGTTCAATTATGAAATTAGGAGAACAAGCGGAGCGTAGAATTTCTACAATTTCAAGTGGTTCTTTAGCACTTGATGTGGCACTAGGGGTAGGCGGATACCCACGTGGTCGTGTTATTGAAATTTATGGACCTGAAAGTTCAGGTAAAACAACAGTTTCATTACACGCAATCGCGGAAGTACAGCGTCAAGGTGGACAAGCAGCGTTCATTGATGCGGAGCATGCAATGGATCCTGTATATGCACAAAAATTAGGTGTTAACATAGATGAATTACTATTATCACAGCCTGATACAGGGGAGCAAGGACTAGAAATCGCAGAAGCACTTGTACGAAGTGGCGCGGTTGATATTATCGTAATTGACTCTGTAGCAGCTCTTGTACCGAAAGCTGAGATCGAAGGGGACATGGGTGACTCTCACGTTGGTTTACAAGCACGTTTAATGTCACAAGCACTTCGTAAACTTTCAGGTGCAATCAACAAATCAAAAACAATCGCAATCTTTATCAACCAAATTCGTGAAAAAGTTGGGGTTATGTTCGGGAACCCAGAAACAACTCCAGGTGGTCGTGCGTTGAAATTCTATTCAACTGTCCGTCTTGAAGTACGTCGTGCTGAGCAATTAAAGCAAGGTAATGACATCGTTGGTAATAAAACGAAAGTAAAAGTAGTTAAAAATAAAGTAGCACCGCCATTCCGCGTTGCTGAAGTTGATATTATGTACGGAGAAGGTATTTCAAGAGAAGGTGAAATCTTAGATATGGCTTCTGAACTTGATATCGTTCAAAAGAGCGGTGCTTGGTACTCTTATAATGAAGAACGCTTAGGGCAAGGTCGTGAAAATTCGAAGCAATTCTTAAAAGAGAATACGGATTTAAGAGAGGAAATTGCCTTCTTTGTTCGTGAACATCACGGAATTGGTGAAAACTCTGGTGTTGAAGACACGGAAGATTCAACTCGTCAAGATTAAAAAATAAAAGACACGGGACCGTGTCTTTTATTTTTTTAATCCACTATGAAAGCGTTGTATATAGCTGGAGATAAAATATTTATTCTGTCCAAAAGGCTATGTGTAAAGGGGAATATTCATATATTTTAAGTGAATGAATTGGGATTTTCTAAGGTTTTCCAGGATAATATGCCGTCTGTTTTTTTAATCCATATAAGATTCAGGGCTGAAGGTAAAGAAAGTAAAAGTAGACAACGCTTGACAATGAAAATTGCGATAGATACAATGAGAATGTATATTTTTTCTTATATACGATACACTCTTCTCAAGAAGAGAAGTAATATTCGGAGTAAGACTTAAATCTTGCCGAAATAATAATATGACATTTTAATTGTGAAATGAAGAAAGTCCCTTAAAAAAGCGGGACGACGGTCTTTGCTGTACGTTGTAATTCAATGTACATGCCGACAGTCTTTTTTCATTCATAGCAAGGGGAGGTGAAATCATGAGTAGTACAGTTTGGATACTCATCTCCATTTTGCTTGCAACAGTCGGTGCAGTTGTTGGCTTTTTTGTTCGAAAGTCTATTGCTGAAGCGAAGATTAATGGTGCAGCTAATGAAGCAAAACGTATTCTAGACGAAGCGAATCGTGATGCTGAAGCACTTAAGAAAGAAGCGCTTTTAGAAGCAAAGGATGAAATTCATACACTTCGTACAGAAGCTGAATTAGAAATTCGTGACCGTAGAAGCGAATTACAAAAACAAGAAAATCGTTTAATGCAAAAAGAAGAGAACCTTGATCGTAAAGACGAAACGCTCGATAAGCGCGAGCGACAGTTAGAAAAGAAAGAGGAATCTCTTGTAGCGAAACAACAACAGATTGAAGAGTTGGAAAGCAAAGTGGGAGAGTTAGTTCAAAAGCAACAAACAGAATTAGAGCGCATTTCCAATCTGACCCGCGAACAAGCGAAAGCAATTATTCTTGGTAAAGTGGAAAGTGAAGTTTCTCATGAAATTGCCGTTATGGTAAAAGAAAGTGAAGTTCGCGCGAAAGAAGAAGCGGATAAGAAGGCAAAAGAGATTTTATCTCTTGCAATGCAAAGATGTGCAGCTGATCATGTTGCTGAA
Organism: Bacillus sp. P4_D3; assembly: GCF_056401855.1. Lineage (NCBI taxonomy): Bacteria > Bacillati > Bacillota > Bacilli > Caryophanales > Bacillaceae > Bacillus > Bacillus sp. P4_D3. The sequence goes on along the minus strand of NZ_JBFUIN010000104.1, from coordinate 3,079 downwards.
ACAACCGTTTCGGTTGTAAATCTTCCAAATGACGAAATGAAGGGACGTATTATCGGACGTGAAGGTCGTAATATTCGTACGTTAGAAACGTTAACAGGTATTGACCTTATTATCGATGATACACCAGAAGCGGTAATTCTATCTGGATTTGACCCGATTCGTCGTGAAACAGCTCGTATCGCTCTTGATAAACTAGTACAGGACGGACGTATTCACCCAGCGCGTATTGAAGAGATGGTCGAAAAATCAAGACGTGAAGTGGACGAGTATATTCGTGAAGTCGGAGAGCAAACAACGTTTGAAGTGGGTGTTCATGGCTTACATCCAGATTTAATTAAAATTTTAGGTCGTTTAAAATACCGTACAAGTTATGGACAAAACGTCTTAAAACACTCTATGGAAGTTGCATACTTAACTGGACTTATGGCAGCGGAGCTTGGTGAGGATGAAAAACTAGCAAGACGTGCTGGTCTATTACATGATATCGGAAAAGCAATCGATCATGAAGTAGAAGGTAGTCACGTTGAAATTGGTGTTGAACTCGCAACGAAATATAAAGAGCATCCTGTTGTAATAAACAGTATCGCATCTCACCATGGTGACACAGAACCAACTTCTATCATTGCAGTTCTAGTTGCAGCAGCAGATGCATTATCAGCTGCAAGACCGGGGGCTCGTAGTGAAACGCTTGAGAACTACATTCGTCGTCTTGAAAAGTTAGAAGAAATTTCAGAGTCTTATGAAGGCGTAGAAAAATCTTTCGCAATTCAAGCAGGACGTGAAGTTCGTATTCTGGTAAAACCAGATACAATTGATGATTTAGAAGCTCATCGTTTAGCTCGTGATATTCGAAAACGTATTGAAAATGAACTGGATTATCCAGGACATATTAAAGTAACTGTTATTCGTGAAACACGTGCAGTGGAATACGCAAAATAAAGTGGTGAAACACCACTTTATTTTTTTGTGTTGGAATTGGGTAAAATAAAAAAACTATTTATCCCGCGTTAACGGGTAGTAAAACTCCCACCTCAAAATTCGGCTTGAGCAAAGAAATTAGGTGGGGGATAAACTGCCCGTTAACGCCCCACTGATTATAGTTTCACTTTATGAGCAGTATGCAAGTGAAAGAAACTTATAATAGATAAATTGTAACTGTTGTAAGAAAATAGCTTCACGTTATAGTATGGTAATAAAAAATGTAGTACATAGAAAGGGTAAGACATATGAGAATATTATTTGTTGGGGATGTAGTAGGATCTCCTGGTAGAGACATGATTCAACAGTACGTACCGGCTTTAAAGAAAAAATATACACCTACAGTAACAATTATTAATGGAGAAAATGCTGCGGGTGGACGTGGAATTACGGAAAAAATATATCGAAACTTTTTAGAGTGCGGGGCACAAGCGGTTACGCTTGGAAACCATGCTTGGGATAACCGTGAAGTATTTGAGTTTATTGATGATGCAAAATATCTTGCAAGACCAGCTAACTTCCCAGAAGGGACGCCGGGAAAAGGGCTTATCTTTGTAAATTGTAATGGAACAGAAGTTGCAGTTATTAACTTACAAGGACGTACTTTCCTTCCTCCAATCGATTGTCCATTCCGTAAAGTGGATGAGTTGATCAGCATTGCAAAAAAACGTACAAACATTATCTTTGTTGATTTTCATGCTGAAACAACAAGTGAGAAGCAGGCGTTAGGTTGGTACGTAGACGGTCGTGCTACAGCGGTAGTAGGTACACATACACACGTTCCTACAGCTGATAATCGTATTTTACCAAGCGGAACAGCTTATATTACAGATGTTGGTATGACAGGCCCATATGATGGGATTTTAGGTATGGATCGCGAAGCGGTATTGAAGAAGTTTTTAACGAACTTACCAGTACGTTTTGAAGTGACGAATGGTAGAACGCAATTAAGTGCAGTGTTAATTGATGTRGATCCTAATACAGGGAAAGCGAAGAAAATTGAGCGTATTTTAATTAATGATGACCAGCCGTTTTTTGATTGATTTTTAACGAAAAGTTAGAGGATTTTTTATATTTTAATTTTTTAGAAAAATTACAGGGATTTAGCAGGAATACGTGTCATTCCTCGTGAATATAAGTTAAAGTGAAATAATTGCTATTACTTTTTATAGAAACGAGGAGGAAACGCGGAATGGAAATATTAAAAGTTAAAGCAACGTCGGTCCCTAATTCTGTAGCTGGTGCACTTGCAGGTGTTATTCGCGAACGCGGAACAGCAGAAATTCAAGCTATTGGTGCAGGTGCATTGAACCAAGCGGTAAAGGCAGTAGCAATTGCAAGAGGATTTGTAGCGCCTAGCGGTTTGGACTTGATTTGTATCCCAGCGTTTACAGATATTATGATTGATGGTGAARAGCGTACAGCAATAAAATTAATTGTAGAACCGCGTTAAGTTGAAACAACCTGTTTGCATGTATGCAAACAGGTTGTTTTTGTAATGGAGGAATGAAAATGAAAATTTTTGATGCGCATTGCGATGTACTCTTTCAGTTATGGAGTGCAAAGGGGAAAAAAGACTTTCAAAACGATTCACAATTACATATTACATTTGAACAATTAAAGAAAAGAAAAGGAAGTATACAATGCTTTGCTATATATGTACCAGAAACAGTAGCGTATGAAAATCGTTTTGAAGTTGCGCTGCAAATGATAGATATTTTTCATAATGAAATTTTATCGCTACCAGGAATGAAGTTTATTCAGACAAAAAACGATATTAACATGCTAAAACAGGACGAGATTGGAGCATTATTAACATTAGAAGGATGCGAAGCAATTGGAAAAGAAGCGATGAAATTACGTTTGTTTTATCGCTTAGGTGTACGTTCCTTTGGATTGACATGGAACTATGCCAATCTGTTAGCGGATGGAGCGCTAGAGGCACGTGGGGCAGGTTTAACTACATTTGGTAGACAGGTTGTACAAGAACTTAATACGTTACATTTATGGACGGATGTGTCTCACTTAAATGAAAGAAGCTTTTGGGATGTTATAGAAATTGCTGAAAACCCAATTGCATCTCACTCAAACTGTTATCAAC
>NZ_JBFUIN010000103.1:0-9351 GCF_056401855.1 Bacillus sp. P4_D3 | reverse complement strand
CATGGTCTTTTTACACTGTCTACTTAAAGGGGATAATATCAAGCTAAGTCTCTTTTCCACCCCTCCATTATAATTTACATCTCTAAAAAAGAATTATGTTGACCGATCTAATCATCAAATAAAATCCTACTTCCTCAATTGCTTTTTTAATCTCTTATTAGCCTGGTACAAGAACGGCTTATTCTCATAGTTTTAATGCTTAAAATAAGAATAGCTGCCTTTTAAAACAGTAATTTGAAGCTTCTCAGACTGTAGTAATAGCCAATACTTACATTCATCAAGAACTACACCGGTCACGCTTTTACCATTAGCAAAAAATACTGTAATTATATCCCCTACATATAAAACATACTCCGTTGGTTTTATATGACCAGCTGCTTTCATTTCCTCTGTATAAAAATCATTTGTCTCTAACAATGCAGTATGTTTACCATGTGCAATATAAGATAAAGCACTCTTCATAATCGTACAGAAATTGCCCTTCTCTGTTTTGATATACAGATAATAGGCTCCCTCAAATAATACAAATCCTTTCATACGCTTACCATCTTTAAACGCACAAACTATATTTTCCCCTATCTCAAACACAAATGACGTTTTCTTATCTTCAGGCGTATAATTAGGTGATCTTTCTTCAACTGACACAAACTCTTTATGTCTTATATATTTTACTTCTGCAAAATTAACAATTATCTGATAAGGATCACCGTCCCCCACCATATCTAAAACACAATAATATTCCTCAATTGTTGTAACTTTCCCTTTTAACAAACCTTCATGACCAAGTAACTTAATCTCTACATCAGTCCCCCTCATGAATACATAAGAATGTCTATAACGTCCCTTTTTATCACGATCTACAGAATAATTTTTACCCATATAGCACACCACCAATAGAATAAATTTCTAAAACAGTCTATACAATTTCACATACCATAATGAGTATAGAACTCTAAATAACTTAAAATATCCCCCTAGCAAGAAGTAACTCTGTAAGTATTAATCGTATAACGCTATAGCTAGCTCTCCGAAAGATGTATCGTAGATATAATTATGTATTGGCACAGTGAACAATTAAAAATTAACCAGCTGGTAGCCCTTCGATTAGGCTATATGACACGGTTTCTTCTGCCATAGCGCTATCGTTCTTTGCTTGTAGAAAGATATTACCTATTTGGGGAAACAGCTCGTTTAAATAGCTTGAATAACTCTCTCTTTTTTGCCCTTTTTCACGTAATGCAAATGAAATTAACATTCCAATTGTTGATAGTCCAGTTTTTGCCGTTTTCCCTTTGCCCTCAACAGTTTTGTATATTTTATTACTCTTCTTCAAAACAGTGTTTAATGTACTTCTAGGGATATTTAGTTCTTCACATAGTTCTGATTGTGTAAAGTATAACACAGGCTTGTTTTTAGAATGCATTGATAAGAAAGCGATAATATCCGCTTCCCACTCATGCCAATGTGAACGTACTCGATCAACACGCTGTTTCTTATGCTTTCTCCAAAACGCAGCAGGAGATCTGAAAGAATTCACTTGTCCAGGTGTCGCATATGTTTGAAGTAGACGATCAATATAATCTTTATGTGCAGCCTGGTACTTCCCTGAATATGCAGACATGACAATCCCTCTAACTTCAACATGATCTAAAGGTTGTTCCAGGTTACTATTAAACTGATCCATCATATCTAGTGCTTCTTTAATTGACACTTCACTTTGAAAACATGCTAATGACAGAGTGAAAATTGCATTGTTTCGCCCTGCTTTTGTTTGTTGTGGCGCTATATTCGTGCAATTAATAACTTGTTTAAACCACGCTTCTTCAACCTGTTTCGGTTGCTCTACAGGTTTGTTTTTAGAAAATGGTGTTTCAATTACGTTATTTTTACCTGGAATTGCGAAAAATTCTTTGCCTTTGTTATCATCTTGTCTCTTGCTCCATTCCTGCAGCTCCTTGAAAGAATATACATTTCCCTCAAAGAACATAATGATATTCTCTTCTGAAGGCATTCTGAAGAATCCGAAGTGATTACATGTTAAATCTACTTGTGGTAGGCTTACAGCAAACATTTCTCTCAAGTTTTGAGAGATTCTTTTTGCTGATTTAATAGCGATATAGTTCTTTTTATTTGTTACATATACAGCTTTATCTAGCACATAATATACTTGGTAACCCTTTGTAGTTTGAAGGATCATAGTCGGCACACCAAAACCAGCATTTAACGCAACATCGTTAATAGCTGTCATTGGGAATGTCTTTGAATCAATGTCGATTACGAAGCAATTAATTTGCTGTAAGTTCTTTTCTGTATGCCCAACGATTGTACGAAGACCATTCTCGCTATATGTACCAAAATTATATACATTAGGAGTCCAGTGAGAAGCTTGTCCAACATGATCCAGTGTAGCTTCCTCAGATGATAATACTACCCCTCTTGTACCAAAAGGTGCGCTTAAATCAGCTTTTTTACGAGTAATAAAAATAGATCCTTTTTTATTCTTCTTACCATTCAGCATTTTGTTTTCAAATTTCTCTTGTTTTGTAATAGATACTAATGCAGCTTGTGAGTTTTTAGATTTATATTTTCGTAAACCTTTATGAAGTATAAGATTAATAGCTTTCTGTACTGTATTCATGTTGGATCTCCTTTCTACTAGATTTAAGACAACAAAAAAAGGTGAGCAGTTATATCACTGCTCACCTAAATAAATAGACTTCCCGAATTGTATACAAAGGTAGAAAAATCCATAATTAAATACGCTTATAGATGCACTTAAATAGGGGGTTCTATCTTTACAAATCTACACTAATTAACTATACTAATAAGAGATATTTAATATCTCAATAGCATAGTTAACTAGAACGGTTTGGGAAGTTTACTCACTGGTAGTGCAGTGACGTAAATGGAATACAAGATGTTTCCAGCAAATTGTATTCACCAAGAAGTAGAAATGTTTCCAGCAGATCTACTTCCTCTGTCGTGTTTGAGATCTTCCAAATCTCAAGTAGACAGCCGTTCTTTTTTTATTTGTTTTTTTATGTTTATGTGTCTTATATATATCCTACAAATTCTTACGAATTTCTTATGTATAATATCAAACTAAATCGAATTGCGTTGAGAAAACTTGTTGTCTATAACGTTACAATAAGTTTTTTTGTTTGTAAACAAAGAATTTCAACAAAACTTCTTCCATGTACACATGTACACAAGTGTAAAAATGTACATGTGTACATGCTACTTTTCCYTTTTCATTCTATTAATTAGAAAAAAATATTTGAAATTAAATTTACACTTGTGTATATGTACACAAGTGTAAATGTGTAAAAAAATATTAATACTAACCTGTTAAAACACTGTCATATCAACAGTTCTCCATTTTTCGTGAACTTGTGTAAATGTGGACATGTGAACATGTGTAAATTTGTATTGATATTTTTTTAGGTGGATAGTATAATTACATTAAGAAGTTTTTACACATGTGAACTCGTGTAAATGTGAACATGTGTAAATAGACGAAAAGTTTTTTTGGAGGGATACATATGAAATTAAAAAGACCGTTAACTATAACTGTAGCAAACAGTAAAGGTGGCGTAGGTAAATCTACTATTGTAAGACACTTATCTTATCATTTAGCTTTAAAGGGATATAAAGTTCTAACAGTAGATATGGATCCGCAGGCCAATACAACAAAAACAATGATCTTAACAAGAAAAAGAATTAATGATGAATACTTCGCTTTCGACAAAACATTAATGAGAGCTGTACAAGATGGTAGTTTAGAAGACATGCAGTTGACTATAATGGAGAATTTAGATTTACTACCTTCTCATAGTGACTTCGAAAACTTCGAAATGTTACTAACATCAAGGTTTGGTCATACTGAACCTTCTGATCCTAACTATCATCAAGTAGAAGCTAATAAGATTAATTACTTTAGACACCTATTAGAACCTTTAAAACAAAATTATGACTTTGTTATCATTGACAGTCCACCTACAGCATCTTATTATACAAAAAGCTCTGCAATGGCAAGTGACTATGTACTTGTTGCATTCCAAACACAAAGTGATAGTTTAGATGGCGCTAATGATTATATCTCACGATTCTTAAGCAAATTAGTAACAGAATTTAATGCTCCTCTTGATGTAATCGGCATATTACCAAATCAATTACACAGTACTGGTAAAATCGATGCAACAGTATTACAAGATGCGAAAAACATTTTTGGAGAAAATAATTTATTTAGAAATTTAATACCTTACGCTAAAAGAATCCAAAGCATTCCACGTATCGGTTTAAATAAAGATCAATATTGGGACAAGAAGTTATTTAATGAAGTTTTTGAACCATTTGCAGATGAATTTTTAGAACGAATTGAGAAAATGGAGGAATTAAGAAATGAGTAATAACATGGGATTTTTCGGAAAAAAGGAGGGCGGGGAAAACCCTGGTTCTAAAAATAATGGAGGGAAAATTGATGTTGGCTATAAAGCCGATGTCATTCCCTCTACCCCTTATGATCCTAGTTTACCTGCAAAGGCAACACTAGTTAACGGTGATAAGCGTGGTACTATTCGAATGCCTTTAGAAACTAAACATGAGTTTGATGCATTACTTGAGATTTCAGAATATCAATATGCTTATGAACTGCTTGGTGAAATGCATAACTTGTATATGGAAAAATTGTCTCCTGAACAACTTAGACTATTCCACGCACAACTTGAAAACATCAAACGTAAAGCTGCTCTTAAAGAAGCTAAGAAACAGCAAAAGAAATAAAAATAACATGTGTAAATGTGTACATGTGGTCTTTTACACATTTACACATGTTATACCTACATAAAATAAATAGAGTGATAACCCCCTCTATATCAGTGTAGTAGCGATAGAGCGTTATATTTTTTTAAAGTAAATTTTGTGTACATGTGTACAGGTGCACAGATACACATGTACACAATTCGAAAGGAGCGATAACCATGCGAACCCTCGGTATTATAGGTTTAGTCGTCATAGCTTTAGTATTTTTTAATGTGATTTCTCTACATACAATTGGAACATTATCTCTCATAATCGGACTTTTAATAGTATTCGTGATTGGTGCTTACTTCTTATACTATATTGTTATTAACTTCCTGGCACTATTCACTACTATTGTTGGAATTATCATGGTTATTTGCTTAATTGCTTATGCCTTTCAAATCTAATGTATTTAAATCCTGGCGGACCTATATGAATCTTAATGAAGAATTAAAGACCATTCTTAGATTTGACACTCCCACCCCTAAAGGGGCAAGYTGACTAAYRTCAGTGGSRTTCTTGCTACCAAAGGCGAAGTCCATTTCTGGTATCGCTGACGTGCAAGRTTGCGGTGTGYCATCACCACTCTCACGACMGACCGTATAGGTTCGKGAGCTACGGTACTATAACCATACCGTACAGATCGTTGCGTGTTCAKATGTTTTAGCGTCTTGTTCTTGACGACACATATCATTTTACCGATAGCRTGAATTCGGCTATCGAACTCCATATGATATCTTGTTTTCAAGGAACACATAAGCGTTTTAAAGACTTGTACTTGTCTATCGTTAAAGTATACTCAAAAAACAAATGTTTTTCTATGAAGGGTGTTTTTGCCCATCCCCTCGAAAAGGGGGAATAAGAAAAACATATCGTGAAAACTCCTTATAAATAAGGAGTTTGGGTTACCTTTAAAAAATATATATTTCAAAATATATACAATTATATTGACGTGTTTCAAATGTTATTAAGTTGTATTTTTGAAACGGAAAATTCTAGTTTTTCAGCTATGTCATAAAGTGTACTTTATGACATGATGTATAAAATTATAATGAATTAAGCTACTTCTGTGGCTTTAAAACAAAGTTTGATTAAATTAACTTAATAAACCTTGATAAAAGAACAAATAGAAAAAGCGTGCTTTGAAAAAAGATTGATCAAAACACGCTTTTTCTATATTCAATTGAATCATCCTTTTATAAAAAAGTTTGATGATTTTTGTGATCCTTACTCAATTAAAGCGCCCGATTCTTGAATAACTCAAGATTAGCTATAAATTCATTCATTTAAAAATCTATAGGACTTTGATATTTAATAATCTTGTTTTAGAGACCATACCAGCACTTTCTAACGTTTGTTTCGAGGGAGTGTTATAATACCAACAACCGCAAATCGGATTTAGATTATTGTCATAACACCATTCCTTTAAATGATGAATTATCGTTCTGCCTATTCCTTTTTTTCTGTATTGTTCATTTGTAAACATGCCCATATTTCCATATCTATCAAGTAACTTACTTGTTTCGATAATCCCTATTCCAAGCAGAATACTTCCTTTGGTGTAGGTGAATATTTCCCTATTTTCAATACGTTCCTCCACTTTACCAAGGAAGTCCTGACATACCTCAGTTATTTTTGTAGCATCGCTAGGCACCGCAGCTCTGAATTCCCCATCTTTAAATAATTTTCCCGTTGGAATTTCCACTTTGTTATCTTGGAAAAAGTAAGCTTGTTTTTCAATCTTATAATCATGATCTAATACCAAACTTAAAAAAAGTTCGTCGCATGTTGGAACCAGTATTGACCGAATTGAATGATCCTTAAGAACATTGTCAAAAATCTCTTGGGATTTTTTGTAGTATGATAAATCTAAATAAAATTGAGTTAGGGACTGGTTACTATGTATGGCATAATAACCTGCAACTTCGGAGTTGTAACTGATTGTATAAAATACGGAATTGAGAATGTGCTCCTCTAAAACGGAATCAATAGGAGAACTTAATGTACTAACATATCTTTGGATTAAATCCCCAATATCACTTTGCTTACATTCTTTAAAATAAAAACTCATGTTTGGACACCTCATATTTTTGTTGATCTCATTAGTACTCATGCAATATATCTTATTACTCATCAAATAAAGAGAATCTATCCAATAAATCATATAAAAGTATTAGTGTGAAATTCTATTTTAGTTTCGTGAAATCCTTCTATAACCTCCAAGTTAGTTGTACAATCTTACTTTACAATCTGGCCCGATTGTTGAATATTGTGTAGAGATAATAAAGTCGTTTAATTTTATCTTTATAAAGCTAATACCCTTCCAACGATGAAATGATTGGAAGGGTATTAAAGTTATTTAATTTTTAATTGTATTCACAATTATTGTTATAAAACTGAATAATAAAGTTGTTTAACTCGAGAGTTTTTACGTTTAGCCCCCAATTATAAAGAAAATTTCCCACCATGATAACAATAGCAAGCTTCAGCTTTAAGATTTTTAACCTTTCTCAAAGACTGTTCTGCTCTCTCAACATTTAAACAAAAGTGTGTATTAGCTATGGCTAATTCATGATTCTCATGAACAGTTGCATCACCTGTAATTACACTTTTTAAACTTGGAAAATATAATGAAATATGCCCTGAAGTATGCCCTGGTGTTGCTACTACTCTACATTTGTTATCTAGAATCATATCACCATCATGTACCTTTTCATCAATTGAAACATGCTTCAAATTCATTAATTGCTGTATAAACCATTTACCAAATTCGATTTCTTCATTTGGCATATTTTCTAGCATTTTTTCAGCTTGAACCAATCTCTCTGACTTCATTTCACCACTAATGTATTTTGATTCAATTTCACTAGCTATAATGTTAATCCAAGGATACTTTTCTTTGAAATCATATAAGGAACCTATATGATCATCATCATAGTGAGTAATGATTATATTCTTTAAATTCTTCATTTCATATCCATTTTTTAAAATTTCATTTTCAATTAAAGTTAAAAAATTTGCATACCCTGTATCGACCAAGGTTAATTCATTATTCAATATAATTAAGCTAGGATAAATGTAATTTTTTTGTCCATTAAATTCAAATTCAATTGGTAGTTCTAATATCTTCATGTTTCTTCCTCCATAAATTATTTATTCAAACACTGAACAATCATTAATTGTTTTTAAGATTACATCATAATTATTAGTAAAGATAGATAAAGAATAGTAATGAAACATTTAATACCTAACAATACTTTTTACCCATACTGATTTGTAATTAGACATCATATTTTAGATTTTTAAAAAACAAAAAGGCTATCTGGTGTATTATTTTAATAATTCCCTAGACTAGCCATATCAATTATTTTATTTCTTTTTTTGTATAAACAATTTTTTTGATTGTTTCAACTGATAAAAAATACTTTTCAGATATTTCTTGGATGTTCATTCCATTCTCAAAGTTTTCTCGAATGTTTTGATTTCGATGATTCAGTTGCTTTTGTATACCACTAACAGAACCCCATTTTTTTCGAGTGGTTTGTTGTATTGGAATATATAAAGTTTCCCCTTGTATATATTTTTGAACTTCTGCCAATAGCTCTTTTGGTAATACTTTTGTAGCATTTATATAATTCAAATTTGCTCGCTCCTTATTTCGATTTAACATAAATAAGGTGCAAAGCCAAAACATTAGAAATATTATCTAGCGATTAAATATTTTTCCCCATGCAAAGTATCGCTTTTCTAATTAAAGGCTTTGCATGAGTTTGAGTTCTATTTCTTAATAGAATAGATTTATTTTTCAATTAAAACACCCCTTTGGATAATCATATCCAAAGGGGTGAAACGATGCAACTTTATTAAAAACGGTACATCTTTGTTATATTATCAAGACCTAAATCTTAAAAAGTCATAAAAAATAAAGGGTGATACATATTAGTCATGTATAGTATTTAACAACTATTTTCTCTATTTCATGTCGTGGGTTTTCATTTTATCCAATTCTTTTTGTATCTTCTTATGAAAATACTTTCTACCTAGATTCCATTCTATACATAAGAAAAACATCCCTAATAATAGATAAAGAATAAAGCCAATAGTACTTTCAATACTATTCGTTATAAACAACCATGTCAGAAATACAATATGTGCTACTGGTAAAATTGCCCCCCAATAGATATTGTTTCTACTTGATAAGAAAAATTGAACAGCTAAAATACCAGCATAAATAAGAACCATTATTCCCCATCTCTTTCTTGTTTATATTTTTCAATAATCAATTTTGCATCTTCTACACTTATCCGATCATCAATCGACAGGCTCTTGATAAATTTAATAAATTCCTCGTTTTCTACGGCATCATTCATTTTTATTTTATCGATTAATCGATCAAGTTTAAGTCTTACTGTTGGGTATGATACCTCATAAACTTTTGCAATCTCTTTTAAAGAACCCGAATGAAGTACTAAGTTTTTAACAAACTCTAAATCCTCATTTTCCAAGGCTAAAATCCAGTTTGGAATATTATTAATATCCACAGCTTTGCCC
>NZ_JBFUIN010000102.1:0-9419 GCF_056401855.1 Bacillus sp. P4_D3 | reverse complement strand
TTAAATAACTTTATTGCTACTTAACCCTATTTCATACCATCTTTTCAAGCAATTAATTCAAATAAATTTTAGTGCTAGTATACAAAACTCTGTAATTATAAAATAAAAAAAGCATGACTTAAAATTGTCATGCTTTTTCTTTTCTATCAATAATTTTTTCAAACCTAACCTGTTACAGAAACTTTTACTCGTGAAAGAGCTTTTTTATTTAGTAAAGCACTTTTTTATTTGTTAAAACCACTTAATTCTCAAACACAAAATTAATCTTATTATCTTTCCACTCTAACTTCGCATCAAACGTTTTCTCGCCTTTTTTAAAGCCTTTAATTAAATCGGTCTTCTCACCTTTTAATAGCTTCGTCATGTTTTTTTGCGAAATGGCTTTGCTTAATATCTTCTTCGAAATGGTAAAATCACACTGTGTTGTGTTGTAGTTGGAACAACCGTAAAACGTGGACTTGTCGATAACATCGCCATCACATTTTTTACAGTTCCCTACCTTTTTACCTGTTGTAAATTTCGATCCTTTTCGTTCAATCGATTCAACATGTAATCCAGTGAAATCCCATTTCTCTGACATTTCTACCGCATCTTCAATAATTTTAGCTGATAGTTTTTTCGTTTGTTCCATAAATGTCGCTGGTGAAGCTGTGCCTTCACCAATTTCCGCAAGGCGTTGCTCCCATTTTGCTGTCATTTCTGGTGAAGCCAGTATTTTATCACCGATTGCTGTAATTAATACTTTCCCTTTATCTGTTGCGTACACTTGGTTTTTCTGCACATCTATATATTTACGGTCTTTCAGCATCGTAATAATACCTGCACGAGTTGCCTCTGTACCTAAACCTTCTGTTTTCTTCAATACTTTCTCAAGCTCTTCATTCTCTAAATACTTACCGGCCGTCTTCATTAACGTAATAAGTTGTCCTTCTGTATAACGTTTCGGTGGCTGTGTTTTTCCCTCTTTCACTTTCACCTTTACAACTTTTCCTTGTTCACCTTCTGCGACAATTGGAAGAATTGTTTCGTCATCTTTATCGTCTTGGAAAATAACTTTACGCCAACCTTCTTGAATTTGCTGTTTTCCTTTCGAAATGAACTCAGCACGTTCGTCTACAAGAGTTGTAATCGTTGTGTAATCAAAGATTGCTACTTCATAATGCGCCGCAATAAGTCTTCTTACGATCATATCGTAAATTTTCTTTTCATCACCTGATAGTTTGCTTGGATTTGTAACTTGCTCTGTCGGTATAATTGCGTAGTGATCTGTAACTTTCTTTTCGTTCACATAACGCTTATTGTTCATAATCGATTCAATTGGTGCTGGCAATAAACCTTTATATTCATCAAACTGACTTAACTTCTGTAAAATATCAGGGAACGTCGCTGCTTCTCCTTGTGTAACATAGTTAGAATCCGAACGTGGATAAGAGACTATCCCTTTTTGATATAGTGCTTGCGTTATATCAAGCGTCTTTTTCGGTGAAAATTTAAAGGCTTTATTCGCTGTTGCTTGCAGTGCTGATAAATTAAATAAAAACGGCGGCTGAAACTCTTTACGCTCCGTTTTCATTTCTTTTACTACAGCCGGTTTGTTTTGACAAAACGCTGCAATTTTATTTGCCAAATCAGGATCATTTAAGCGGGACTCATTATCTTTCTCCCATTTCCCCTCATACTTCTTTCCTTCTATATTAAAGGTTGCGAACACTTCCCAAAACGGCTCTGATTTAAAGTTTTCAATTTCCTTCTCACGCTTTACGATCAATGCTAATGTTGGCGTTTGTACACGACCAGCGGAAAATACATCGTTCATTCCCTTTTTCTTTAGCAAAATACTAAAGACACGCGATGCATTCATCCCAACCACCCAGTCGGCGCAAGATCTTGTATATGCTTCATAATACGTATTAATCGTATCTGATTCATCAAGTAAGTTTTTAAATCCTTGATAAATAGCTTGCTTCGTTAAAGACGAAATCCATAGACGCTTCATTGGCTTTTGCACGTTACAAAGATTAATAATGTTTCGTACGATTAATTCCCCTTCACGCCCAGCATCGCCCGCGTGAATGATTTCTGTTACCTGAGGATTATGTAACAGCTGTTTCACTACATTAAATTGCTTATACTTTGACTTTGTTACTTCAAATTGAAAACGTTCTGGAATCATTGGTAACGTATTAAGTGACCATTTTTTCCACTCTGCATGATAATGTTCTGGATTACATAACTGCGTCAAATGACCAATTGCCCATGTACAGTACGCTCCATTTGGAAATAACTCATTTGCTTCTACTTCTAAATACCCATCTTTCCRGCGATATTTAAACTGCGAAACAAGAGCCAAACCTTGATCTGGTTTCTCGGCAATAATTAATTTCATTTTATAACTCCCTATCTGTATTCCAGTGTTACTTTCATTGTCTATATGTTTAGAAGCGATGATAATACAACAATCTTATTTATCATTCGCGGTTTGTCTCACGAATGGGAGACCTATAATATTATACGCTTATTCTTTATGGCTTCACAATAGAAACTCATTATATAACACTTTCTTTCGCATGCTCACAAACAAAAAAGACGCCCAAAAATCGAGCGTCCTTTCCATTCACTACTATTTGCTTTCATATATTCTATAAAATTTAAAATACAACAATTCCTTATGAAGCATCGTCTACTAAGATAACCATCATTATTTAAAAATTATATTGAACTTACCTTTTTTAAATTGTGCAGATAATTTGCAGATATAAATAAGCATAAGTACTCTCCATTTGAACATATGATGAAGTGAATGATAGGACAGGGAGGTATCATGATGTTTKCTTATACGTTAACTGCCTTAACACTTTGTTGTATCTCGATTATTATCACATCATATATTTCTAAACGTAAGGGTACCCTAATGGAGTATATGGTATTTATTATGTCTTTTAGTATGAGTATCGGTTTAAGTATCGGTTTTTATTTAGGTATTCTCTTTAAAGGAGAATTACTATATTCTACTTTGCTTGCTATTTTGATTAGTGGTTGTATCGGTTTTTTAGTCGGTCTACGTTTTCACCTGTACACTGCCTTAGAAGGAATGTTCTCTGGTTTAATGGCAAGTATGATGGGAGCTATGATTACAGAAATGTTAAACGCTCAACAAGCACATAGTATTCTGTTTATTAGTCTTTTACTTACTATAACGATAACTATGTCATGTATGATTCAGCTTTTATCAGAAACCTTTTCTACTTATATCCACCGCCGGTTTCTATTAGTACTTTCCATTAGCGTAGTAATTGTTCTTACTGTATTCGTGACATTTCCAGATCATACTCCCCCATCTTCATCCGGGCACGATCAACATATGCATTAACACTTGCAACGAAAATGAATAAGCAGCTATCCATAGGATAACTGCTTCATATTATTCTGGCTGATTAGGAATGTTAGGGTTTGGAACATAATCAGATTTGTAATCTGTATATTTCACTTCTGTTACCATTCCTGCTGAAGCATGGTGTAAATCATGACAGTGGAACATCCAATCACCCGGATTGTCTGCTACAAAGGCTACTTCATATTCTTCTCCTGGTTTTAAGTTCAAAGTGTCTTTAACAATTGGAGAACCTTCTACCGGTTTTCCATCTTTACTTAACACCTGGAAGAAATGACCGTGTAAATGCATCGGGTGATCGTCCGCTTTAGAGCGATTTACTAATTTTACTTTTACTAAGTCACCCTTTTTCACTGGAATTGGGTCAATATCTGGGAATACCTTTCCGTTAATTGTATATACCATTTCATTTCCATTCATTTGCGTATTCAAGTCCATATTATATGTGGCAGTATACTGTTGATCTAACGTGAAACTTCCTAATTTTTTAGTACCATATTTCGTCATGTCCAATTTTGATAACTTCTCTTTTTCGTTTGCTTTGTCTTTCATCTCTTTACTACCTTCATATTCAATAACAGCTTTCATTCCTTTTGCACCTTTATTTTCTGAATGGTCTTCAACATACCATTTCCCAGGATTATTAGCAGTAAATTCAATATCATAACGTTCACCCGGTGCTATTGAAATTACTTTATCCTTAATAACTTTTGGATCATTAATTGGTTGGCCATCTGTCGCAATTACTTTTATATCATGGCCATGAACGTGTATATCATGTGATAGATAACCAGCATTAACGAATCGAAGACGAACTTTATCGCCCTTATTCACTTTTAATGTCTCTACTAAATCTCCGCTTTTACCATTGATTGTGAATAAGTCATACACACTCATATCATGACCTTCCATCTTCATATTTCCATGATCCATGCCTTTCATATCATCATTCTTTTTCGTATTTTCATTATCCTTAGATTTATTACCATCTACTTTTTCTGTTTGCCCTTTTGTCATTTCTTTTAACTGCTTATTAATTTCTTCTTTATCTGTTACCCATTCATCTAACATTAATGGGTAATCTTTATCATACTTTTCATTTGTATCCTCTACAACGAGAGCACCATATAAACCTCTATCTAGTTGATTTACAGAATCTTGATGTGAATGATACCAATACGTTCCTGGTACGTTCGCTTCAAATTCATAGGTGAAACTTTTTCCTGATTCAACCGCATCTTGTGTCACGCCTGGAATTCCATCCATGTTATTTGGGACAGGATACCCATGCCAATGAATAG
Source organism: Bacillus sp. P4_D3 (assembly GCF_056401855.1). NCBI lineage: Bacteria > Bacillati > Bacillota > Bacilli > Caryophanales > Bacillaceae > Bacillus > Bacillus sp. P4_D3. The sequence continues at coordinate 4,727 of NZ_JBFUIN010000102.1, read as the reverse complement.
ATACTGGTGCAGATAGTTCATTTTTTAATGTCACTTTAACCTTTTCACCTTTTTTCACCCTGATTTCTGGACCAGGAGATGAACCATTAAATGTCCAGACTGGAACAATAACACCGCTACTTAGCTTTTGTTTTTCTTCTTTCGCTACTAAAGTAACTTCTGGCCCTTTTACAACTTTCAATGGTTTTGTAGCCGTTTCAGTCTGTGTTGTTTTTTTGTCGTTCATATTTTTATGATCATTTGTTGTATTTGTGGTCGCAGAACATGCAGCAATTAAAGATATTACGGAGACTGTAACTGCTGTTAATACAAATCTTTTCATCGAAAATCCCTCCTTTTTCTTTTTCAAGCTTATTATAGAAGACAATTTTCAAGAAAATATGGAGATGTAAAATGTGCACAATAAAAAGGCGCCCAAAATTGAGCGCCTCTTCTAATTATTATTTCGTAACAACTTCATCTTCTTTTACATTTATATTATTTTCTCTCATAAACTCTTCAATCTCTTCAACTGACCTAACGATATCTTTTGACAAGTTTTCAAACCCATCTTTTGTTACAAGAATATCATCTTCAATACGAATCCCAATTGATTCTTCTTCAATATATAAACCTGGTTCAATCGTAATAACCATACCTTCTTCTAATACTCTCTCTTTGTATGTTCCGACATCGTGAGTATCTAAACCTAGGAAATGACTCACGCCGTGATAATAATATTTAGATAGTTCCTCATCTTCTTGAATTAAACCAATAGCTTTACACTCTTCTGCCAGTACTTTTTTTGTATGCTCATTTAATACAGCAAACTTTAATCCCGGCTTAATAAGTTCAGTTGTTTCTTTCAATGCTTTTAACACGATATTATATATTTGTTTTTGGCGACTAGAGAATGTTCCACTAGCTGGGAATGTGTAACTAATATCAGCGTTGTAGTAATCTTTTTGAGCACCTAAATCGAGCAGTACTAGATCACCTTGATCCACTTTTGCATCATTACCTTCATAATGCAACACAGTAGCATTTTTACCGCTCGCTAAAATTGTATTGAATGCATGATGTTTAATACCAGACGACTTTAGTATGAAATCAAAGTGCGCTTCTAATTCATATTCCATTATGCCTGCTTTCGCATGCTTCAACACATTATAAATACCCTCTTTAGTTACTGCAATTGCTTCTCTAATGATTTCAATTTCTTCCTCTGTTTTAAACACTCTTAATTCACAAATGCTCGGGTATACGTTACCAATTGTTATGTGTGGGTACTGTTCTCTTACATGTTTAGCAAACGCTAATGTTTTCGTCTCAGTACCGTTCCACTCATGAAGTTCCAAGTCTAAATTCACGTGTTTCACATTTTCTGCGAAAAGTGTATTCGTCATCGTCTTTTCAAAGCTATCTAAATACACAACTTTCTTTATACCTGATAATTTCTCTGCTTCTTCTTTAGAAACTGTTTTTCCAACCCACTTTTCAAGTACTGGATCTGATTTTTCAATGAAAAGAGTCTCTTCTACACTATTTCCAAACTTTTTTAACATGAAAATAACATTCGGCTCATCGATTCCCGTTAAGTAGTAAAAATTACGATTCGGCACAAATTTATAATGTGCATCAGCTGACATATGAGGTGCCTGTCCAGCAAATAAAATAGTAATTGATTCATCTGGTAATGTTTTCACTAATCTTTCTCTATTTTGAGCAAAAAATGTTGACTTCATAATAATCCCCCTAGCGTTCTATGTATGTTTTTCAAACTAATTATCCAATACAATTCATTCTATTATTGTTATAATTTTTCGTCAATTAATAGTGTTTATTTTGAAAATAAAACTTTCATTACCGGGTTTCTTACCACGCATATATACGGGATAAAATTTTCATTACTATTCCACTCGAGATTATGCATACCACTCCACAATTTCTTGACATTTATTCCATATACTTAAAATCTCATACATATAGGAAAGGAGCCTACAAGCGTGAAACATTACGTAGGACTAGCCATTACTTCAATATTTATAATTACAGGATGCTCTAATAATGTAGAAACACAACCAGCAAAAACAGAAACAGTTCAATCTCAGCCAAAAAATAAAGAAACAGCAAATACGATTCCGCAAAACTTCTATAAAGAAATTACATCCGGAAAAATCGCGCACATTCATGGAATTGGCTATGCAGGAAATATGCCAGGGATTTCTATCGCAACTCATAGTGGTATAAAAGTTTATCAAAATGGCAAATGGTTTAAAACTGCTACACAGCTACACGATTATATGGGCTTTCAAGCAACGAAAAATGGATTTTTTGCCAGCGGGCATCCTGAACCAGGTGCAAATTTTAAAAACCCTTTAGGATTAATGAAAAGTTCGGATGGTGGCAATAACCTTGAAAAGCTAGCATTCTATGGAGAATCTGATTTTCATAACCTTGCTGTCGGATATAATACGGAAGCGATTTATTTATACAACGAACGTCCTAATTCTAAATTACAACAAGGTTTTTATTTCAGTACGGACAACGGACAAGAATGGAAAAATAGTAAGTTAAAGGGGCTTTCAAGTACTATCCACTCCTTTTCAGCACATCCCGATCAATCTAGTGTAGTCGCGGTAAGTGCTAAAGATGGCGTGTATTTATCTACGGATTATGGAAATACATTTGAACTATTTTCTAAATCAGTTGAATCGACAGCAGTTACATTAAGTAATGAAGATGTTATTTATGCCTCTATCAATAAGCAAAATGAGCAAATGATAACGAAAAAATCAATTGCTACAAATGAAGAAACAAATATACAAATTCCATCTTTAGATTCTAAGGATACCATCATGTATATTTCACAAAACCCTCAAAATTCATCTGAAATGGTATTTGCTACAATGAAAGCGAATGTATTCCTTTCTACGGATGGCGGTAAAACGTGGAAACAGATTACTAAAGAGGGATCATTACAATATAACTAGTTAGAAAGGTGAATATAACGTGTTTTCAACAATTAGTGAATGGAGTTATCAACTCATGTCTCCTTTAATGGATGTCGCGAATGCTACGAAATCAACGCCTTTTTTATTTGCGTTTTTATTAGGCATAGTAGGTACCCTTGCTCCTTGCCAATTAACAGGAAACATTAGTGCTATTATACTTTATCCCGCATTAACGGGCAGTAAAACTCCCACCTCAAAATTCGGATAGGACAAAGAAGTTAGGTGGGAGATCAACTGCCCGTAAATGCCCGATTGGTTCAACTAATAATCAGTGGGGGATGAACAAAACCCCCACTGATTAWAGTTTCACTTTATGGCAATCAATCTTTACAAAAGGGACATGCCTGGAAACATATACTGTTATTCATTGTAGGAAAAGTAATAGCTTTTACGACGCTTGGAATATTGGTATGGGTGTTAGGAAAAGAGATTCAACAAATATTAACTTTGTATTTCCCGTGGTTACGTAAACTGATCGGGCCTTTATTAATTTTAATGGGTCTAATATTATCAGGTATTATAACAGGAAGAAATTTCTTCTCTTCCATCTTCCCTATCAAATTTATACGAAAACAAAATGAAGTCAGCTCATTTTTACTTGGGTTCTTCTTTTCTTTAGCTTTCTGTCCGACTATGTTTGTGCTATTTTTCGGAACGTTAATCCCTTTATCTTTATCATCTAATTATGGGTACTTGTTTCCGACATTCTTTTCGATAGGAACTGCTCTGCCTATCGTTATACTAATGTTCATCATCTCCTATCTTGGATTAAATGGGGCATTACTCAAAAAGAGCCGAAAAATAGGAAAAAGCATTCAGCGTATAGCTGGTGTACTTCTCATTTTAATCGGACTTTATGATACATCCTTATATTGGTTGTAAATCAAAAAGGTAAGTTCAAGTGAATCAAACTTACCTTTTTTAAAAGCATTTTATTAATTTTTTTTATTTTGTAATTGTACTAATAAATTCGTAACAAACGCCAGAAACAGCGGATCATTCTCTTTTTTAGGTGACCATTGCATAATAAGTTGTCGTGGAATTTTAATTTCTATCGGTTGCACGATAAAGTCATGAATAATTTGTTTATGAAGTCCTGATAATGGAACGATTGTTATTCCTTTAACTTGTAAAGTAAGTGCTAATGCTGAACTAATTGACTCTGACTCCATCACTTTATTAACTACTATTTCATTTTTCATCAAATATGGTTCAAGTACTTCTTTACAACCAGAAAGCGGCATTATAAAAGGATAATTTTTCAACTCTTTTCTTGTAAGATCAGATGGAACTGACTTAGAAGAAACCATAACATATGGATCTTCACCAATGACATCATAATGAAATCCTGGTAGTAAATTTTCTTTTATAGAAATAGAAAAATCTGCACTTCCAGAAGACAACCAATCTAACACTTCTTGATAACTTCCCTCTCGAACTGCAAGTACATACTGACTTTGATCAACATTACCTAATTCGATACACTCTGCCAAACAATATACAGTAACGGAAGGATATGTAGCTAATACAATCTTATACAAGCTCTTATTTTTCAAATGTAAAGCTGTTTCTTCAAGATTTTCATACTCCATTAGAAGTCGATCTACACAAACTAAAAATTCTTTTCCATTTTCAGTTAACACCGTTCCTTGTCTAGATCGCTCGAATAAAGTTAAAGCATATCTTTTCTCTAATTTGTTAATGATATGCGTTATTGCTGGTTGTGTCATATGT
>NZ_JBFUIN010000101.1:0-9432 GCF_056401855.1 Bacillus sp. P4_D3 | reverse complement strand
GTAGGAAAATGCCAGTACTTACGCTGAACATCCACGTTAAAATACGATCTCTTCCGTATTTATCACTTAACATACCGAGCGGGATTTGTGTAATAATACCTCCAACTGCGAATGCTGGTAATAAGAAGGAAACTTCCGCTACAGACCATCCTTTGCGAAGTGCGTATACTGGCAAATTACTATTTAACATCGCTTCAAGTACACCGTATGCAAGCGGACCAATTAACGCAATCCACGCTAATCCAACGACTTGTTTATAACGAGAAAAGGATGATTCACTTTCAGCTTTCGCCTCATCTTGTGCTGGAAATGCATTTTTCGTTGGTAGTAGTAAAAGCCAACCTATTAAGCAAAGTATAGTAGATACGATAAATGGTGTTGCAAGACCGTACTGAACAGTGCTTGCTAAATACGGACCAACTGCGAAACCAATTCCGAAGAATACACCGTATATCGATACTTGTCTACCTATTTTACTAGGATCTGACGTTGTCGTAATCCATGTTTGCGTTCCGACATGGAGCATATGATCTCCAACACCAACTAGGAACCTAAGAATAAACCATACCCAAAATGAAAAAGTTTGTGTAAAAAAGAATAATGAAATAATAACGAGAAACCCACCAATTACGATAATTGGTTTCATTCCAAACTTTTGCATCGGTTTTTCAAGAAACGGTGAAATAAATAATATCCCGATGTATAATGCCGTTGCATGAATACCGTTAATACTTKAACTAACCCCTTCTTGTTCAAAAATCATTGCAATGGCAGGTAAGAGCATACCTTGTGATAAACCTGAGATTGCCACAATCCCAACCATAATCCAAAAAGTAAAACGCATCGACATCCTTTTCCCTCTCTTTCTCACGCTTTCCACTTTTCATTATAAACGGTTTCTTTACATGCGTGTACGAATATCGGCAATAAAAAAGAAGCTAAAAGAATCAACCTTTTAGCTTCTTATCCTTCCCAAACTTGTGCTTTCACATGGTAATGAAAATGTTTAAAATATGGATTTTCATAAAATGATGGTCCATATAAGTAGTAATGTGCATGGGCGATTGGTACTTGCTGCACTTGCATATACATCGGATCAATAATAATTTTTATATATTGATGATCATTATATGGCGAATGATACATTAAAAATGGATTATGCATTGACTCTCTCCCCTTATACATACAAATGCTATAGTATATGCAAGTTTTATATTTTGGGAATTATTTATTGTCTAACCAATCCTCTACATGCTGTATAAACACATCTAAACAATCAATAAACGGTGAATGCCCGCAGTCTTCTAACACCTTCAACTCCGCATTTGGCAAATGTTTCGCTAATTCCTCACCAACTACTTGTGGTACGACATAATCGCGGTCACCTTGTATGACGAGTGTTGGGGCTTGAATACGGTGAATATGTCCATTTCCTCGTACAACACCATTATGTTCATCTGAAATATTAAATGTAACTAATGAATAGTTCACATCAACGAAATTGCGCTGCGTTAACATATCATCTAAATACTTTTCATAACGATCCGGTTCAGGTTGATTATGTGTATATATTAATAGATTCCATACTGTACGGTAATATACTTTATTCATATTTTTTATTGCATCTAGTACGGGGGCAATTTGCACTGGATCTTGCCCAATTTCTTCTTTCGTTTTTAATAAACTCGATACGATTGGTTGCCCGTTAATATCTTTTTTAAATATCGGGTACCCTTTCATTCCAACCGATTCTACTAATATTAGTTTTTCTACAAAAGTTGGGTGGCTCGCTGTAAACTCCATCGCAACACCGCCGCCCATTGACCATCCCATTAATGAAAATTTCTTTACATTTAATTTATCTATAAAAAGTTTCACATCTTCCGTAAAGTCTTGCAAAGAATCTATCGGCTTATTATACGTTGATTGTCCAAATCCTCTTAAATCAATTGCGTAAATATGATATTGATTTTGTAGTTTCTCAATAACTAAATCAAAGTGTTGTGACGATGTCATATTTCCATGAATGAGCACGAGTATTTCTTCATTTTGCCTTCCAACTTCTTGATATGCAATCGTTTCTCCGTTCGATAGTGAAACATACTCCATTGTTGCAGGCTTAATCATCACAAGTTCCCCCATTCTTTTAATAGAAAGAAAATTCTTTACTTAATTAAAGAATACCACACAGAATGTATGTTCTCAATATAAAATCTATACGAAATTTCCACATAAAACTGCATGTCTATTACTAGACAGTTATTATAAAAAAGTATATAGTTAGCTAGGTAACTAATTTGAAAGGATCCAAATACATGGACGAAAAACAACATTTTTTCCACATTGTCAGTCAAACTTCTCGTAAGTTTACGAAGAAATTTAATGAACGTGTATCTCCAACAGGATTATTTAGTGCGCAATGGGCTGTTATTTTCCGCATTAATCAAACTGGATCTTGTACTCAAACAGAATTATGTCAGTATTTAAATGTTGAATCACCAACGATGACCCGCACGTTAACACGTATGGAAACGATGGGCTGGATTATTCGTACGGAAGGAAAAGATCGCCGTGAGAAGCTCATTTCCTTATCGGAAACAGCAATAGAAATGATTCCAGTATGGCAAGAAGAAGTTGATTCCTTTGAAGAAAAGACGCTAGAAGGTATTAAAGAAGAAGACTTACATGAAGCTTTTCAATTGTTACAACAAATTATCAAAAATTTAGATCATTAATATGGAGGGATGACGATGCAAAGTGAAAAACTTTGGACGAAGGATTTCCTCGGAACTTGTTTTAGTAGTCTGTTTCTCTTTTTAACATTTTACATGCTTATGACTACTCTGCCTGTCTATGTTATAGACAGCCTAAAAGGAAAACCTGAGGAAATTGGTTTAGTTGCAACTGTTTTTCTTATTTCATCTGTTTTATGTAGACCATTCACAGGAAAATGGCTCGATGATTTAGGAAGAAAGAAAATATTATTCATTTCACTTTCACTATTTTTAGCCGCTACTGTTATGTATTTCGGTACGCAAAGTTTATTTTTATTACTTGCCCTTCGCTTCTTACATGGTATTGGATTCGGAATGGCAACAACAGCAACTGGAACAATTGTAACTGATGTAGCACCAGCTCATAGACGCGGTGAAGCACTTGCTTATTACGGCGTATTTATGAGTCTACCGATGGTAATTGGTCCTTTTTTAGGTTTAACAATTATTTCCCATTTTTCATTTACTGTACTATTTATCGTTTGTTCAGTATTTTCATTACTCGCATTTTTATTAGGATTACTAGTCGATATTCCACATGAAAAACCAGTAAGTAAACAAACACGAGAAAAAATGAAATGGAAAGACTTAATTGAACCATCTTCTATTCCAATCGCTCTAACAGGATTTGTTTTAGCCTTTTCTTATAGTGGCATTTTATCCTTTATTCCTATTTATGCGAAAGAACTCGGTTTAAGTGAAATTGCAAGTTACTTCTTTATTTTATACGCACTTGTTGTGGTCATTTCTCGTCCATTCACAGGAAAAATCTTTGATCGTTTCGGTGAAAATGTACTTATTTATCCAGCTATCATTATTTTCACAATTGGGATGTTCATTTTAAGCCAAGCGCAAACTTCATTTTGGTTCCTTGGCTCAGGTATGTTAATCGGTTTAGGATACGGAACATTAATTCCAAGTTTCCAAACGATTGCAATTTCTGCCGCTCCAAACCATCGACGTGGTTCTGCGACAGCTACTTACTTCTCGTTCTTTGATAGCGGCATTGGCTTTGGTTCTTTCATTTTAGGTATAGTCGCTGCCAAATCAAGTTATCATAATATGTATTTTATTGCAGCTATTATCGTTGCGTTCACTTTACTTCTTTATTATGGATTACACGGACGAAAACAAAAATTCAAGAAACAAAGTACAGATGGACAAATCTCTGCTTAACGTTCATAAGGAAAGTAAACTTACCCGTTTACTTTCCTTATTTTGTATTTCTTTTAAGACGAGCGTATACTTATAATAGAAACTAAAGGAGGTACATACATGAATGTAAAGAAATCTCCCCTGCTATTACTGTTACTAGTATTACTATTCGTAGTTACAGGGCTTGGGTTTACTTTTTTTAAACATAATAAAACGACCCCCACTAAAGATACTGTCACAAAAGAAAACTGGTTAGACGATCCTTACTTACGCTGGTCGTATACACATATGAAAGAATTTACTTTAATTAATGAAGTAAAAAACAATCCTGACCAAGTTGCTCCCTTCCCTACCGCGTTACAAAACTTAGACGATTTTGCTGTGGAGCGTAGATTTGGAAATACAACTCCTCTAAAAAAACTTTTAGACGAAAACAAAACAGACGCTTTTGTCGTTGTACATAATGGACAACTTGTTTATGAGCGATATTTCAATGGATATAACGAGAGTGAACCTCATGGCATGGCATCATTAGCAAAGGTTTTTACTGGTGCAATCATACAATCTCTCGCTGAAGAAAATCTTATTGATGTAGAGAAAACAGCTGACACTTACATAAAAGAATTAAAAAACACACCGTTTGGTAAAGCAACACTTCAGCAATTACTGGACATGCAAGTTTCTGCTGAATACCCTACTCACGGATATATGCAGCTAGGACTAGAAAATCAAGATGCACAACTATATTTAGCTAGTAATATTTTACCCCGAGGTAAAAATTACGAGGGGCCTATGAAAATTTATGATATGTTACTAGAGGCAGAAGAAACTGCACCGCCTGGCTCCGCTTTTTCTTACAATAACGGCTCAAGTGAAACACTCGCTTGGATTATCCGAACAATCACTGACAAATCATTAGCTGAAAATGTAAGCGAGCAAATTTGGTCTCAAATTGGTATGGAAGAAGACGCTTATTACGTTACAGATGAAACAAAAGTAGAACAAGCAAGTGCTGGTTTAAATGCAACTGCTAGAGATATGGCGAAGTTCGGGCAATTACTTTTAAATAATGGTCAATATAACGGAAAACAAATCGTCCCTTCTTCTATTACAGAAGGTGTAAAAAATGTACAAGAAGGCGAACTCGCAATTGGCAGCGGCGCTTCCATTTCTTATCATAATCAATGGTGGATTCCGCATAATGAACAAGGTGCTTTCGAAGTGTTAGGCAGTTACGGACAAACTCTTTACATCGATCCGAAAGCAAGTATGGTAATCGTCCACTTCTCTTCTAACGCTGCGCCTAGTAATGAAATCCATTCGGTTTATTCCGATATGTATATTGATATTGCACATCATTTGGAGAAGCTTCCACAGTAGTGGAGGCTTTTTTTATTTACCCAAATCCTATTCCAGTTAGTGCTTGGTTAGTAGGAGTTGCCGAAAGAATTACTATTTAAGCCACGCGTAAACCCCATTTATATTGATAATATTTTAGTAATTTGAAAACACTAGTGCTTAGGAAAGGAGGGATTGTGAATGTCTGTGAAAAAGCTATTAACTGGATTAATCATTTCACTTGCGATGATTGTAGTTATTACTACTTTAGGATCACTCCGTGTATTTGCCGAATCCGACGTTGTGAGACAGCCTATCGAGGTTGAATTGAATGATGATTACTTTAATCCGAATGTCATCACTGTTCCGGCTGGGAAAACGACGACGTTTCTATTGAAAAACAAAGGAAATAGAGATCACACCTTTACGGTGAAAAAGCTCGGAATCGACGCTGAGGTCCCGCCAGGAAAAGAAAAAACAATTACCGTAAAACCTGAAACCCCCGGTACATATGAACTAATATGTCGGTTCCACTACTTGAAAGGAATGGATGGAAAAGTAATAGTCAAATGACATGCAGTACCGACCCTTACTTTTTTATGAAGTGACACTTAAATTCGCGGGGGGTGTCTATCCCCCACGGATTATGAGCTCTCACTAATCGGTTTTTTACGTGCAGCATAAAATCTTTACATTGTCGTAGCGTACGAAATTTGTGTTTTGTTGGTGCTACCACATCGCTATCAAGCTAAGATTTTGAAGTACCCCCTAAATGAAAATTTTCTTTCTCTACAGTTAGTTATTTTGAGAGGTCAGCTCATTTTTTTGTTTTGGGGGTGTTTACTTTTCTTATTTATTCTATTTAACAAAAGCACCTTTTTGTTTGAATGTATTATTTCACAAATTCCCCGTCATAGAAATAACTTTATTATGATTTACAGTTTACAATGATTGAAATTCATATTAATAAAGACCTCCATTTACGATTCGAACTTTGCATATGAATTGCTAATCAAGTAATAAATCGGACTTAAATACGATTACAGCATTTCCTGCAATTCTTACTTCCTCTGGCTCCTGATTACAAATTTTCACTTGAACATCAATGATACCCGCCCGTTTTATAGCTTCGCCCTGCACTGCTTTAAAACTAAATAAAGTATTATCATGTTTGACAAGTCTAYGATGTATCAARTATGCGCCTAAAGGACCGTTCGCATTACCTGTAACAGGGTCTTCGTWAATACCAATTGCAGGAGCAAACATTCTTCCATGAATTAAAATATCAGAGTCGGGAGCATTCATCGTAAACACATAGAAACCATTGCAATTAATTAATCCACTGACTTTTGTGAGTAAMTCCATATTAGGGTTTAATTGGTTAAGAAGTTCCGAATTTTTAATTCCAATCATCACCTTAGAATGCCCGGTTGAAACGATTTGTACTGGACAATCTTCTAATAAATCATTTTCACTAATATTGAAAGCTGTAAATATATTCTCTAAAGCTACACCTTCAATCACAGTTTCAAAACTTATACTACCCTGCGTCATAATAATTTTGTAATCATTATCTTCATTAATCACATCGACTGGTAAAATGCCGGCACCAGTTTTATGATAAACTTTAACTGTATTTAAACTATTTTCAACTGCACGAGCATAGTGGGCAGCAATCGTCGCATGTCCACAGATAGRGACCTCATGAGTAGGCGTAAAAAAACGAATATGTACATCAGATTCGCTATTGTCTGATTTAAAGATAAATGCCGTTTCCGAATTGTTAAGCTCTCTAGCAATCCTCTGCATCTCACCCGAGGATAAACCATCTGCATTTGTTATTACACCAGCCGGATTACCTGATAATTTTTTCTTCGTAAATGAATCAATTTGATATAATCGGTACTTTCTTTCCATGTCATTTTCCACCTTTAATATATTTAATTTTTGGTCCTTTAAACTATCTTTAATTCTTATTATATTAAAGTTCTCCCGTTACTTCTATAAGGAGCTTGATAGCGATGGGGTAGTACCACATCGCTATCAAGCTAAGCTTATGCAAAGTCAATTTTTGGTTTAGTAGTTCAGCTAATAGGTGTTGTAAAAATTGGACGGCCGCTTGATTAAATCGTTGATTCAATCCCTCTGAATTGATGAGCACTTCTGTTGATGCTTCCAAACAGCTAGATAATTGAGTTAAAGAAGTCGTAGCGATATTTTGACTCATCCATACACATAAAGCGACTAAATCTTTTGCTTGGTATTTACTGGTTCGTTGCACGAAACCAACATCTCTAGCAAGATCTCGTAAGATATTTGGAGATAAAAAGCTTTGAATCTCTTGAGCAAATAGTTGTAATTCATCAGATATAGAAATAGACATACAAAAAACGCCATCCTTTCCTATGATTCTACAGAAAGAATAACGTATTTTTTTCATTTTGAGGGTATTTCTTTTTATTAGCTTAATAGCGATGGGCGGGACCCCATATTGTGGAATGTAAAAGGGATTTCTATATGATTTAACATTCCAATATTCCTTTTAGCATTTTAAAATTCTGTTGATAAACCTCTGGAGAACCCCAATTTTTGTAGTTGTTAGGTACTTTAATATCTTCGATATGGTCTTTTTCTCGTGCAATTACAGTTAAATCAGTTATATAGTCTATTAATTCTAAAATATGGATTTTTGTTCCAATTGAACCATGTCCTGGAATTACCATCTCAACATCCATATCGCTAACCTTTTCCAAAATGCGAATCCAATTCTCAGGATTCGATTCTTCAAAAAATGTTGGATGGCAATCAACAAATAATAAATCACCCATGAATATTACTTTCTCTTCTGGAATATAGAGAACTGCATCACAAAATGTTTTTTGAGGTAAAACTAATTTCAAAGTTGGTAATGAAACTTCCAATTCGCTTAGAAAGTTTATTTGATGTTTTAACTTAGGGTCATTGTTTTGATTTATTTGATCTTTTAAAGAATGAATATAATTTCTTAGACCTTGTATATCATTTTTCTGCTTATTGATTCTCGATGGATGAATATCCTTCATTTTTTCATATGTAACTTGAAATAATATTACTTTCCTTAAATGCTTGGTTACCTCGAATATGATCTCCATGCCAATGACTATTTACAACCCATGTCACGGGTCGATTGGTTATTTTTTCTGCAATATATTTTAAATCTTCAGCAGCTTGTTGTGTGTTAAATGTATCAAAAACTATTGTTTTATCTCCTAAATCAATAAAGCCTGCATTTGCTACGGCACCACTGCCTTCTCTTGCTATTGCAACGTATATCCCTTCACTAACTTTTTCAAGACTAAAATGTTTGCTGAAAAATTCCTTATCCATTTTCCTCTCTCCTTGATTCTCATTTTAACAAAATATTTCGACATTAAAGGAGGGATTCCTTTGAAGGGGTATCGCCCATCACCATCAAGTTAAAATTTTATAATGCCCCCAAAAAAAGAAACGAACAAAATGTTCGTTTCTTTTTCATGGTGTTTAATGCTCAAGAAAACTTATAACCGCATAAGTATATAGAACGACTAGAGCAAAGGCACATATTCCCATAATTATAATCGCTAGTGCGCTTTTCTCTTGTCTAAACCCTATAATTCCAAGAATAAATGCACTCCACATTGTTACCTTAAGCATTGTAGAAAGGTCGGGAATTGAATATCCACTCAACCAGGTAGAGAAACTTACAATTACGGAAAAAGAGAACAAAGTTAGAACAATAGATAATATATTAATGTGCTTCCCATACTTCAGTTGCATTTCGCTACCCCCTTTTCTTTTCATTAGTGAATAATAGGTAGATGGCTATATTTTTATTTTATTCTAAACTTTCTTGAAAATCCACAACCAAAAGAAGAGGTTGTCCCAAAAGTCGCTGAATAGTTACTTTTAGGCAACCTCTTTTCTTTATTTTTTACTTTCCTCTAGTTTAGAGATACTTGCTTCTTTTTCAGGTAACGTATCAACAAAATCCTTTTGAGCTTTCAATAGGTCAGATTGTTGTATCCAAGCCATAAGATCATCTAAAGATTTACGGGCTTCTTTTACATCGCCAGTAATATCATTCATGTTCAGCTTATTAAATGTAGCTAAAAATTCTTGTTGAATCTCACCTTGCAATGCATTACTT
>NZ_JBFUIN010000100.1:0-9549 GCF_056401855.1 Bacillus sp. P4_D3 | reverse complement strand
AGCTGCGGGTGTGCTGAAATACAAACTTCGTAAAAAGAAAGCTGAAGGGAAATTGGCGGAAACACAAGAAAACTTAAATCGTGTACAAGATATTATTCACGAATTAAGTAGTCAAGTAGAACCACTAGAAAGACAAGCTTCTATTGCGAAAGATTATCTTGAGAAAAAAGAAGAATTAGAGAAAGTAGAAGCTGCGCTTATTGTACATGAAATTGAAGAATTACATGAAAAGTGGGAAGCGCTTCGAAATCAATTTGGGCATAATAAAGATGAAGAAGCTAAAATGTCGGCGAACTTACAAAAAAGTGAAGAAGAGCTTGAGGAATTACGCGGGCAATTACAAGCCGTTGATGAATCTGTAAATTCCTTACAAGAAGTTCTCCTTCTGTCTAGTAAAGAACTAGAAAAACTAGAAGGGCAACGCGAGCTGTTAAAGGAAAGGAAGCAAAATGCAACGACGCATTGTGCGCAGCTTGAAAAGCTAATTGTTGAGTTAACAGAGAAAGCTACAAGTTATGATGACGAAATTGAAACAAGTACAGAAGCGTTAATGCAATTTGTGAATCAAGTAAAAGAATTGGAGAAGAAATTGCATGATAACGAGCAATTACTTGCGACTTTTGCTGAGAATTTAGAGGAACAAATTGAGAATTTAAAAGGTGACTATATTGAACTTTTAAATCAACAAGCAAGTCTTCGTAATGAATTATCTATGATTGAAGAACAATCAAAACAGCAAAACTCTAAAAACGAACGACTTGATGAAGAAAATGAAAAGTATGTACAGATGCGTGTGGGAATTACAGCGAAAAAGGCGAAACTTGTAGAAAGTTATGAGCAAGCGAGAGAGAAAATAGCTGGCATTATTTCTAACATACAGAAGACAGAAACGGCACTTGGGAAATGTAAGTCACAGTATAGTGAAAATGAAACAAAACTGTATCAAGCGTATCAATTTGTGCAACAGGCGCGCTCTCGGAAAGAAATGTTAGAAGAGATGCAAGAGGACTATTCTGGCTTCTATCAAGGGGTACGTGAAGTATTAAAGGCTAGAGAAAATAGGCTACAAGGTATTGAGGGAGCTGTTGCAGAACTTCTGACTGTGCCGAAAGAATATGAAATCGCAATGGAAATCGCCCTTGGGGCAGCGATGCAACATATCGTAGTACAAACAGAAGAACATGCTCGTAATGCAATTGCATTTTTAAAGCAAAATAAACATGGCCGTGCAACGTTTTTACCTCAAGCTGTTATTAAAAGCCGATCGCTATCATTTGATCAATTACGCATTGTGAATCAGCATCCATCGTTTGTCGGTGTAGCGGCAGAACTTGTGCAGTACAATAATAAATATGAGAATGTAGTTTCCAGTTTATTAGGTACTGTTGTTGTTGCGAAAGATTTACGCGGAGCAAATGAGTTAGCGAAACAACTGCAATACCGCTATCGTATTGTAACACTCGAAGGTGACGTAGTGAATCCGGGTGGTTCTATGACGGGTGGAGCTGTAAAACAGGCGAAATCCTCTTTATTGGGACGTCAACGTGAACTTGAAGAGTGGACTAAAAAACTAACTGACATGGAAGAAAAAACAACGAAGCTAGAAAACTTTGTTAAAGCAGTAAAGCAAGAGATTCAAGAAAAAGAAGTACAAATACGAGAGCTACGCCAAGGTGTAGAGACCGAACGTGTAGATGAACAGAAGCTAAGAGAAGAAATTAATCGTTTAGAATTAGATGAACATCGTATTAATGATCGTTTATCGATTTACGATTTAGAGATTGAAGGATTTTTACAAGATCAAGTAAAAATGCAAGGGCGTAAAGAAGAGTTAGAAAAGATTTTAGCGACTCTTCAAGCGGAGATTGGGGAATTAGATAGCAAAATCGTCGTTTTAACGAAACAAAAAAGTGAACAACATTCTTCAAAAGAAAAAGTTCAGAAGGAAATGACGGAGCTAAAAGTACAAGCTGCTGAACAACAACAACGTTTGTCTAATCAAAAAGAAAAAGTCGAACGATTGACGAAGGAAAAAGAAGAGACTGATGCGACGCTTGTAAAAACGAAGGAAGATTTAGCGTTCTTAAAGCAAGAGATGACATCTAATTCAAGTGGCGAAGAACAAATTACGAATATGATTGAGAAGAAAGCGTATGATCGTAATCAAACTTCGGAGTTAATTCGTTCTCGTCGTGAACAACGCGTATCATTGCAAGAAAGAGTCGAGCATTTAGAGCGCGGTGCGAAAGAAACAATAGGTAAACATAAATATATTCTTGAGATGCTGAAAGATCAAGAAGTGAAAATTAACCGACTTGATGTAGAGCTGGAAAATAGATTGCAACATTTACGTGAAACATATACTATTTCATTTGAAGCAGCAAAACTTAAGTATACAATGATGATGCCGGCAGAAGATGCACGTAAAAAGGTGAAACTAATTAAACTATCCATCGAAGAGTTAGGCGCAGTAAATTTAGGGGCAATTGATGAATATGAACGTGTAGCAGAGCGCCATACATTCTTATTAGAGCAAAGAGATGACCTAGAAGAAGCGAAATCGACATTGCATCAACTTATTATGGAAATGGATGAAGAGATGAAAAAACGCTTTTCTACTACGTTCGAAGGGATTCGAACAGAGTTTCAATATGTATTCTCTGAACTATTCGGAGGTGGAAGAGCGGATTTAGTAATGACAAATCCAGAAGATTTACTAAATACTGGTATTGACATTGTAGCGCAACCACCAGGAAAGAAACTACAAAACTTAGGTTTACTTTCAGGGGGAGAGCGTGCTTTAACGGCAATTGCGCTCTTATTTGGTATTTTAAAAGTACGCCCAGTTCCATTCTGTGTACTAGATGAAGTAGAAGCAGCTCTTGATGAGGCAAACGTTGCTCGTTTTGCGCAGTATTTAAAGAAATTTAGTGATGAAACACAGTTTATTGTAATTACACACCGAAAAGGTACAATGGAAGAGTCTGATGTATTGTACGGTGTCACAATGCAAGAATCAGGGGTATCGAAGCTTGTTTCTGTTCGTTTAGATGATGGCGAAGAACTTGTTGCAAGTAGATAGGAAGGATGGGAAGTRTGAGTTTTTTAAAAAAATTAAAAGAAAAAATTTCAAAACAAACGGATACGGTAACAGAGAAGTTTAAACAAGGATTAGAAAAAACGAGAAATTCATTTGCTGATAAAGTAAATGACTTAGTGTACCGTTACCGTAAAATAGACGAAGATTTCTTTGAGGAATTAGAAGAAATTTTAATTAGTGCGGATGTCGGAGTTTCGACAGTGATGGAATTAATTGATCAGTTGAAAGAAGAAGTGCAACGTCGTAACATTCAAGATCCGAAAGAAGTACAGGCTGTTATTTCTGAAAAGCTAGTGGGAATTTACAAAGGTGACAGCGACTTTAGTAATGAAGTTAATATACAAGAGGATCAATTAACGGTAGTTTTATTTGTTGGTGTTAATGGTGTGGGGAAAACGACGACGATTGGTAAGCTTGCACATAAATTTAAATCAGAAGGTAAGTCTGTCCTATTGGCGGCAGGAGATACATTCCGTGCTGGGGCGATTGAACAATTAGAAGTATGGGGCGATCGTGTTGGTGTAGAAGTAATTAAACAAGGATCAGGATCTGACCCAGCGGCGGTTATGTATGATGCTGTACAAGCGGCAAAGGCCCGTAAAGTGGATGTATTACTATGTGATACAGCAGGACGCTTACAAAATAAAGTAAACTTAATGAAAGAGTTAGAGAAAGTGAAGCGCGTAATTGAGCGTGAAGTACCAGGGGCTCCTCATGAAGTATTACTAGTTATTGATGCAACAACAGGACAAAATGGCTTAAGCCAAGCGAAAACATTCCGTGAAGCAACAAATGTTACTGGTATTGTTTTAACGAAGTTAGATGGAACTGCTAAAGGTGGTATCGTTTTAGCGATTCGTAACGAAATGGATGTTCCGGTGAAATTTGTTGGGCTAGGAGAGCAAATGGATGATCTGCAGCAGTTTGATCCAGAACAATATGTTTATGGTTTGTTTGCGAACTTAGTAGAAACAGAAGAAGTGTAAGTGAAAGAAGCGGTATTTCCGCTTCTTTTTCTATAAAAATATGTGATGTTAAGAAAAAAACTTGACACTCTTTTGTACTCCATGTAAACTAAATCATGTAAAGGGAAATCACTTAACAAAGGATGATCCAACATGCTCGAGAAAACAACGAGAATGAATTATTTATTTGATTTTTATCAATCGTTGTTAACGCAAAAACAAAGAAGTTATATGTCGCTTTATTATCTAGATGATTTATCTCTTGGTGAAATTGCGGAAGAATTTGATGTAAGTCGCCAAGCCGTGTATGATAACATTAAACGGACTGAAGCGATGCTTGAAGAATATGAAGATAAATTAGTATTACTTCAAAAGTTTCAAGAGCGACAGCGACTTGTTGCAAAGCTAAAACAGCTAATCAGCGAAGAAGAGCATGTGTATGAAGAAATGAAACAAGTTGTTGAAGCTATCGAAAAATTAGATTAGGAGGGCGGCAATATGGCATTTGAAGGATTAGCCGACCGACTTCAACAGACAATGCAAAAAATCCGCGGCAAAGGAAAAGTTTCTGAAGCCGATGTGAAAGAAATGATGAGAGAAGTTCGTCTAGCTCTTTTAGAAGCGGATGTTAACTTTAAAGTAGTAAAAGATTTTATAAAGCGTGTGTCTGAGCGTGCTGTCGGACAAGATGTAATGAAAAGTTTGACACCTGGACAACAAGTAATTAAAATCGTACAGGAAGAACTTACAGAACTTATGGGCGGAGAGCAAAGCAAAATTGCTGTTGCTAATAAGCCACCTACTGTTATAATGATGGTTGGTCTGCAAGGTGCGGGTAAAACAACGACGACAGGTAAGCTTGCGAATTTGCTTCGAAAAAAGCATAATCGTAAACCGATGCTTGTTGCAGCGGATATTTACCGTCCAGCAGCAATTAAACAGCTTGAAACATTAGGGAAGCAATTGGACATGCCTGTTTTCTCCTTAGGAGATCAAGTAAGTCCGGTTGAAATTGCGAAACAAGCGATTGCGAAAGCAAAAGAAGATCATCACGATTATGTTTTAATCGATACAGCGGGTCGCCTGCATATTGATGAAGAACTAATGGATGAATTAGCGAAAGTCAAAGAAGTTGCGAAACCGGATGAAATTTTCCTTGTTGTCGATGCGATGACAGGACAAGACGCGGTAAATGTAGCACAAAGTTTCCATGAACAGTTAGGATTAACAGGTGTTGTATTAACGAAATTAGATGGTGATACGCGCGGTGGTGCGGCATTATCTATTAAGGCTGTAACAAATACACCAATTAAATTTGCTGGTATGGGTGAAAAACTAGATGCAATTGAAGCGTTCCATCCAGAACGTATGGCATCCCGTATTTTAGGGATGGGTGACGTCTTAACATTAATTGAAAAAGCACAAGCTACAGTTGATGAAGAGAAAGCAAAAGAACTTGAGCAAAAAATGCGTACGCTTTCGTTTACGCTTGACGATTTCCTAGAACAACTTGGACAAGTGCGTCAACTTGGACCGCTTGACGAATTGTTAGGAATGCTTCCTGGTGCAAATAAAATTAAAGGGCTGAAAAATGCACAAGTTGATGAAAAACAAATTGGGCATATTGAGGCAATTATTCGTTCTATGACTAAAGTAGAACGAGAACAACCGGAAATAATCAATGCTAGTCGTAAAAAGCGCATTGCCAAAGGTAGCGGTACAACGGTACAAGAAATCAATCGTCTAATCAAGCAATTTGATGATATGAAAAAAATGATGAAGACGATGACGGGAATGCAAAAAGGTAAGAAAAAAGGACTAGGTGGATTGAAGTTTCCATTCATGTAAGGAAAAAAGATGGCTCTGTTAAGAAAAAATACTTTACAAAGCAATAGTCTTTTTGCTAATATAATTATCTGTGTTAAATAAATTCGGAGGTGCTTTATAAATGGCAGTTAAAATTCGTTTAAAACGTATGGGAGCTAAAAAAACTCCTTTCTATCGTGTAGTTGTTGCAGATTCTCGTTCTCCTCGTGACGGACGTTTCATTGAGGAAATCGGTACTTACAATCCGGTTTCTCAACCAGCGGAAGTTAAGATCAACGAAGAAGCAGCATTAAAATGGTTAGGAAATGGTGCTAAACCGTCTGATACAGTTCGTAACCTTTTCTCTAACCAAGGTATCATGGAGAAATTCCACTTATCTAAACAAGGTAAGTAATTGAGGCAATGACAATGAAAATGTTAGTCGAGACAATTGTTAAACCTCTTGTGGATCATCCTGGAGATGTAAAAGTTACACAGGAACTTTGCAACGGAGAAATAAAGTATCGATTAACTGTACATCCTGAGGATGTTGGAAAAGTCATTGGAAAGCAAGGGAAAGTTGCGAAAGCGATTCGAATGCTCTTGTATTCAGTGGGACATCATAATGATGAGAACGTCACACTGGAAATTCAATAAACGTAAAAAGGGCGAGGAGTTATTTCCTCTCCCTTTTTTAACATTTAAAGAGAAATTGCATGTTCCATATATGAAATGGAAATGCTTAATTTATATAGAAACCAGGGGTGACATACTATTTATGACAAAATGGTTTAACGTAGGGAAAATTGTAAATACTCATGGCGTAAAAGGAGAAATTCGTGTTATTTCTCGTACTGATTTTCCAGAAGAGCGATATAAAGTAGGGAACACGTTATACATATGGGATGAGAAAGGTACAGACTATCTTACAGTGAAGGTAACTGCTCATCGTCAACATAAGACATTTGATTTATTAACATTTGAAGGATACAACAATGTAGATGAAGCAGAGAAGTTTAAAGGTTCTTTAATAAAAGTACCAGAAGAGCAGTTAGGCGAACTAGCTGAAGGTGAATACTACTACCATGAAATTATTGGTTGCAACGTTGTAACGGAAGAAGGAGAAGCATTAGGGACAATCAAAGAGATTCTATCTCCTGGTGCGAATGACGTTTGGGTGATTAAACGTCCAAAGGGTCAAGATCTGTTAATTCCTTATATTGATGACGTTGTACTTCAAGTTAACATTGAAAATAAATTAGTAACCATTCATGTAATGGAAGGGCTACTATAATGAAAATTGACATTTTAACATTGTTTCCAGATATGTTTACGGGTGTATTTGGGTCTTCAATTTTAAAGAAAGCACAAGAAAAAGAAGCGGTAGAGCTTCGTGTTGTCAATTTCCGTGAGTATACAACTAGTAAGCATAATAGTGTAGATGATTATCCGTATGGTGGGGGCGCTGGTATGGTATTAACCCCGCAGCCTATCTTTGATGCGGTAGAAGAGTTAACGAAGGAAACAGACCGTAAGCCGAGAATCGTCTTAATGTGTCCACAAGGAGAGCGTTTCACGCAGAAGAAGGCAGAAGAGCTTGCTGGAGAAGAGCATGTTATTTTTGTATGTGGCCATTATGAAGGATACGATGAACGAATTCGTGAGCATCTTGTAACAGATGAGATTTCTATTGGGGATTACGTATTAACGGGTGGAGAATTGGCTTCTATGGTAGTCACTGACAGTGTTGTACGTCTTTTGCCAGGAGTGCTTGGGAATCAAACGTCACAAGTGGAAGACTCTTTTAGCACAGGTTTGTTAGAGCACCCACATTATACACGTCCTGCTGATTTTCGTGGTATGAAGGTACCGGATGTACTAATGTCAGGAAATCATAAAAACATTGATGAATGGCGCCATAAAGAGTCAATACGTCGTACGTACACACGTAGACCGGATTTACTGGAAGAACGAGAATTATCTAAGCAAGAAGAGAAATGGCTGGAACAGATTAAAGAAGACCGATAAGGGCTTGATATATTTTCTATTGCAACAGTCCTAGCAATATGCTATTATAACATTTGTGCTACTGAAATCAGTAGCCGTATTAACGATGTTCCGCTGTAATTTAATAAGACTTTATAAGAGCATCTGTTTAAAGGAGAGAATTTAATATGCAACAATTAATCACAGAAATCACAAAAGGCCAATTGAAAACTGACCTTCCTTCATTCCGTCCTGGAGACACTTTACGTGTACACGTAAAAGTAGTTGAGGGAACTCGTGAAAGAATTCAGCTTTTCGAAGGTGTTGTAATTAAACGTCGTGGTGGCGGAATCAGTGAAACATTCACAGTTCGTAAGATTTCTTACGGTGTAGGTGTTGAGCGTACATTCCCAGTTCACACGCCAAGAATCGCGAACATCGAAGTACTTCGCCGTGGTAAAGTACGTCGTGCTAAGTTATACTACTTACGTAACCTTCGCGGTAAAAAAGCACGTATTAAAGAAATTCGATAAGACATGTATGGGAGCTTGTAAATACACAAGCTCCCTTTTTCCAATCTATATGAAATTTTGGTATAATACGAGCAGCTTACATAACTGTGGAGGGGAAAGCATGAAGAAAGAGAAGAGCTCACTTTGGGAATGGATCAAAGCAATTTTGATTGCTGTTGTATTAGCGGGCGTAATTAGACAGTTTTTCTTTGCCCCAATTCTCGTAGATGGTGTATCGATGTCGCCGACTTTACATGACCGTGATCGAATGATTGTTAATAAAATTGGCTATCACATAGGTGATCCGAAACGCTTTGATATTATTGTATTCCGAGCGACTGAAGAAAAAGATTACATTAAGCGTATTATTGGCCTGCCGGGCGACGAAATCGAATACCGTAATGATAAACTATATGTTAACGGGAAACCTTATGAGGAGCCGTATTTAGATAAGCAGAAAAAACAACTTGCTGACGGACCGCTTACATATGATTTTACTCTTGAAGAAATGACAGGAAAGAAAACTGTTCCAGAAGGTCAATTATTTGTTTTAGGCGATAATCGTCGTTTTAGTAAAGATAGCCGTTCGATTGGTACAATTTCAATGGACCAAGTGATTGGTAAAGCAAATATGCTATATTGGCCGTTAAAAGATGCACGTATTGTGAAATAAAAGAAAAAGAAGGTGGCAACATGGTAATCCAATGGTTCCCGGGACATATGGCAAAGGCTAGACGCCAAGTAACAGAAAAATTAAAGTTAATTGATGTTGTAATTGAGCTTGTAGATGCTCGATTACCTTTATCTTCTCGTAATCCAATGATTGATGAAATTATTACGCATAAACCAAGGCTTGTTGTTTTAAATAAAGCGGATATGGCGGATGATCGTCTTACAAAGCAGTGGATTGCATATTTTGATGAAAGAGGTCAAAAAGCAATTTCAATTAATGCACAAGCTGGACAAGGTATGAAAGAAATTGCAGCAGCTTGTAAAGTGCTTGTCAAAGAAAAATTCGATAAAATGGTTGCTAAAGGCATTAGACCAAGAGCAATTCGTGCTTTAATTGTAGGTATTCCAAACGTTGGTAAATCTACACTGATTAATAAATTAGCGAAGAAAAATATAGCAAAAACAGGAGATCGTCCTGGTGTGACAACGGCTCAGCAGTGGATTAAAG
>NZ_JBFUIN010000099.1:0-9590 GCF_056401855.1 Bacillus sp. P4_D3 | reverse complement strand
CCTTCCTTACTTGTCTCCTTCTAATTATTTAAAAAGACACTATTAAAATTATTAAAACGTTCTATGAAATTTCCAGTGTTATAAGTTTCTTTTATATCTCAAGTGAACCAAAGTTCCTGTTCTCTAGTAGAGCAGTTCCTATATCATATAATCTTGGGTTCTGGTGCAAAAACTTCAAACTAAACGAAAATGGTCTATCAAAAAAGAACAAGTTGATTTACAGAGTCAGTCTGTCCAAAATCAGAATATCTTCATCAAGAAACTACTCGCGTTAACTGTTTAACAGAAGATTCCATTAGGAACCTCCTATCCTTTTTTACAATGTATTATAGTTCTCGCACCAGAACCTTTCATTCTACTTCCGAAATACAAACCTAATCATTAATATTTGTCTATTGTGGCCCCGAGAGAAGAAGATTTAATAAATTCTTTATTTTGATATTTCTTTAATTCATCAGGAGTACCAGTTACTACTGCTCCAACAATCTTCACCTTTTCTGGGTTTAATGTAGGATTATCCTTTTTTAATTTTGTTAATATTTCTTTTGCTTTATCAGCATATTCTCCATAAAACTCCGGGGATTTTAATGTATCTATAAAAAATTCAGGAGATTGCCAGTCGTTTTGTGAATTATACGGATAACCATATATATTTCCACGATTAAAAGATCCTCCTTCTTCTTTAAGCTCCTGCTGATTGATACTATGTATCTCTTCATCTGATTCTGTGTCTATCCAAAGCCATTCTGTATTTTGTTTATCTAAAAGTTTTTGAACCTCACTAATTGAATAAGGGCGATCAAAAGATAGCGCATATTCAACATATTTATTTGATCCTATGTCATCAAGTAAATTCAAATCATTAGGAACTTGCTTATATTGAACTTTCGGATGATAAAATATAAGCTCTCTTTGTCCATTCTGACTGTTATACATTTCCCAGCCTTTT
The DNA here is from genome assembly GCF_056401855.1 of Bacillus sp. P4_D3. Lineage (NCBI taxonomy): Bacteria > Bacillati > Bacillota > Bacilli > Caryophanales > Bacillaceae > Bacillus > Bacillus sp. P4_D3. The sequence goes on along the minus strand of NZ_JBFUIN010000099.1, from coordinate 8,641 downwards.
CTTTTTTCGTTAAAATGATTTATCCAATTAGAAGGTCCTTTTTCTGAACGAATAAGATTATAATGTCCTGTTGACGATTCCCAAGGTATGATACGCTCTCCTATTTTTTTCGAATACGTGTGAGTTGCGTCAACGGAAAAAGAATTCCAATTATAAAATGATGCATTTTGCTCAATATTAGGTTCAGTAATAGATAACCATACTCCTGTAGCATTCTCTTCCTTTGTCAGACGCTCAGATAACCAATAATTGTTCCCTATAGTCAGTCCACTATATAATGCAATTAGTACACTTCCCGTAATAACTACATTTTTTATAATCGCTTTTCTTCTACCTTTATGCATTGTTTTTTCGAATTCCTTATCATCTAAAAAAAGTTCAGATTGATTCTCATCATTCTTTATGTTCATTTTGTTCCCTCCTATATATATTAATAAAATGTTGTTTAGCTCGAAATACCGTTGTTTTAACAGTTCCAGTAGTAACTTCAAATAAAATGGATATATCTTCATACCGTAATCCTACTACATATTTTAGAATTAAAAATTCTCTATACCTTTTAGGAAGCAAATCTAATGTTTTTTGTATTTCACCACTCTGTTCTTCCTGTAATAGACAATCCTCAGGTAAATCAGGTTCAAGATTTTCTAAGATACATAATTCAATTAAAAACTTATCTTTTCTTTTTTCCCTTCTCAAAATATCATAACTTCTGTTTATAGCTACTCTAAACAGCCAACTTTTTACTTTTTCAGCGGGAATACCTTCTAAGTTTTGAATATATTTTAAAGCTGTTTCTTGTACAATATCTTCTGCATCCTCTCTAGATATTCCAAGTTTTAATAAATAGTTAAAAATAAAAGCTAGGTACTGCTTTAATCGTTTTTGAAAAACATCATCTCGCATCTTTTCCCTCCTACTATATTTATAACGATTAACTTTCAATTTGGTTGACAGGTTAATCAAATTTTTTTACATAATTTTAATTGTTAATTAAACCGCGAAAAGCTCCCTCATATCTTTGAACCGAACCCCGAATAGTGAACGCTTAAAAAAGTGGTTCTGGTACAAAAACTTTGAAGTATATGAAAATGGTCTATCAAACTTGGACATACTGATAGTACTACTCTATAAAATGTGTGTGATTAGTATGGAAAAGGAGAATATATTTAAGTGGAAACATTATCAACCAGACATCATCTTGTTAACTGTACGTTGGTACCTACGGTACAACTTAAGCTTTCGTGATTTGGTAGAGATGATGGAGGAACGAGGGTTATCCCTGGCTCATACAACTATTATGCGATGAGTACATCAATATGGGCCGGAGTTTGATAAACGAATTCGACATCATCTCAAACAAACGAATAACACATGAAGAGTGGACGAAACATATATAAAAGTAAAAGGACAATGAATGTATTTATATCGTGCCGTTGATTCTGAAGGAAACACGATTGACTTTTATTTGAGTAAATCTAGAAATCATAAGGATGCAAAGCGATTCTTCAAGAAAGCTTTGCGGTCTTTTCACGTCTCAAAACCTCGTATCATCACGGTTGATAAGAACCCTGCTTATCCAATCGCTATCAAACAGTTGAAAAAAGAAAAAAGGATACCAATAGGCACCAAAATCCGAAGGATMAAATATTTAAATAACATAGTAGAACAAGATCATCGTTTTATTAAAAAACGTATACGCTCTATGTTGGGATTTAAAYCATACAAAACATCAGCCTCTATATTRAGTGGTGTWGAAGCSATGCATATGGTYAAAAAAGAAYAAATTGATTTRCRGGAYCAGTCTGTYCAAAATCAGAATGTTTTTATCAACCAGCTGTTTGGATTAACTGCTTAACAGGTGATTYCGTTAGGAATCCTTGATTCTTTTTTATTTATCATCTTTTTGCACCAGAACCTCTATGCACCTAATTTCGTTTTCAAAGAATATTTGGCCATAAAAAACTGCACCTCCAATTGTTAGTTATGTCCAACAATTGGAGGTGCAGTTCACCAATTAGGTTCTACTTTTCTATCTATTTACACACGTACAGCTGTACCGCTTATCGCAACCATTAACATTCCGTCGCGAACCACTTCGTAGTCTACATCGATACCAACAATTGCATTTGCTCCTTTTTGCGTTGCAAGTTGTTTCATTTCTTCCATCGCAATGTCACGAGCTTCTTTTAATTTACTTTCATATGCACCAGAACGGCCACCTACAACGTCACGAACAGAAGCGAAGATATCGCGTACGATATTTGCACCCATAATCGCTTCACCGTTTACGATGTCTATATACTCAATAATTTCTTTACCCTGAATAGTATTAGTTGTTGTTACGATCATTATTAACACACTCCTATAATCTTTAAAAATTTATTGTTGTTTCTTATAATCTTATTATTACTTTTAAAAGCTAAATAAACTATCTAATAACCTTACTTAAAGATGACAGTTCTGTAAGGATGAAAGAAAACAAGCTATCTACAAAAACCTTTGTTTCTTGTTGGGTTTATTTACCCAATAACTGCAAATCCACCGATCATATCTGCTGGCAATTTATTATATACAGATGATCCATAAATAATAGCAGCCAATACTACATATAACGGTAAAGGTATAACATCGATTTTAACTTTCATAATTTTAGAAGCGAAAGATTCACTTTTCAATTCATTCCCATCAGAAAACGATACCGCTTCCACATTCTTTTGAATTCCCAGATGGCCCACCCTTGTTTTCTTAATAACAATATTAAACTGCTTTCAATAGTAAAAAATAGTTTTTGTAAGTTTTGTAACTACTTTTGTAATTTTAAAAAATATAAGCGACTTATAATAAGTCACTTATACGTAAAAACCTATTATATTTTGGTCAATGCATCTCAATTTACTCACAGGTCTTCCCACATGTTGATACATCATTTCATTCTCTAATACTCCGATTTCAGTCAAAAACATTACATACTTTCGAATAGAAACTCTCGAAACCCCTACTAATTGCGCCATTTCATCTGTTGTAAATGCTTGTCCATTAAGCGATTCGATTTTCTGCCAAATGAGTTGCAACGTTTGTTTTGTTAATCCTTTTGGAAGTTCTTTAGTAACAAGGGACTCTCTTTTTTCTTTTTGTAAAATTAGTGAATCTAGTTCTGATTGACTAATTTTTTGTTGTTCTTTCATGAAAGTAAGTTTTTCTCGATATACAGTTAAAGCCTCTTTAAATCGTTCAAATGTAAATGGTTTAATTAAATAATCTACTACGCCATATTGTAATGCTTTTTTAATACTTCCCATATCATGTACAGCTGAAATCATCATAATATCAATTTCTTTCTCTTGATTGCGAATATACATTATAAGCTCAAATCCAGTCTCTTCAGGCATAAAAATATCAAGTAATACTAAATCTACTCGTGATCTCTCTAATACTTCTATCGCCCCTTTTACTGATTTAGCTGCATGAATAAGTTCAAACCCTCCCACTTGCTCTAAGTAATGCGTATTTAACATCGCTACCATCGGATCATCTTCTACAATTAAAACTTTAATCATCTTTATCTCTCATCCCTACTATTAGGTATTTCAATTGTTATCGTTGTTCCCTCTCCTACCAATGAATGAATATGAATTTCCCCATTTATTCGCTGTATGCTTTCCTTTACAAGATGCAAACCATACCCCCGATTATCACCCTTTGTGGAATAACCTTTTATAAATAATGCATCAATTTCATTTTCTTGTATGCCTTTCCCTGTATCTTGTACTGTAATGATTAATGTATCCCCATATTGTATTCCAACTTCAACCTGCTTCTTCTCACAATTCATCACTGCGTCTAATGCATTATTAATCAAATTTCCAACAATCGTAATAAGTTCATGAATGATCCTCTCATCATATATGTCTGGTAAGTCCGAACCTTCACTTATAATTAACTTTATATTTTTCTCTCTAGCATAACTAAGTTTACCTAGTAAAAAACCAGCAAATACCGGACTTTTAATTCTTTTCATAACCCCACCAATTTCATATTGATGCTCTGACACCATACTACTTACATATTTCTGCAATTCTTCATACTGTTTCATATGTGTWAGTCCTAATACAACATGCATTTTATTCATAAATTCATGGGACTGTGCCCGTAATGCTTCCGCATATAGCCTGATACCGGTTAGTTCCTCTGCTAATTTTCTAATCTCTGTTTTATCACGAAATGTTGCAATCACGCCAACTATTTCTCCTTTTACGTATAAAGGAACACGGTTTGTAACAATCGTATTTCCAAGAATATTTTGTTCTTCGTTTAATTGTACCTCTCCTGTTTGCAACACTTCTTTTATACGTGAATTCGGCGTATACAATTCAACATCTTTACCGATAAAATCTTCTGTAAGTCCAATTTTCTTAAGTATTCGTTTTGCCTCATTATTAATTAAAGTTATTCTCGCCTCTGTATCTACAGCAATAATACCTTCTTTTACAGATTGTAGCATCGTATTTCTTTCTTCTAAAAATTTCGCTATCCTATGTGGCTCAAGACCAAATAAAACTTTCTTTATATGTCTAGCTAGCAATATCGCTCCTATAATTCCAACTAATATTCCAACACCAACACCGATATAAATGATATGTCTACTTTCTTTCACTCTCTCTTTCACATTATCAGCTGAAATGCCAACAGCGACCGCACCAAGTTGCTCACCTGTGTCAGCAAAAATAGGTACGAATACTCGCATAGAACTCCCTAAAGTTCCTTCTGCTAACGATACGCGTTCCTTTCCTTTCAATACAGTTCCTTCATCCCCTCCAACGAAATGATGACCTATTTTTTGAGGGTTTGGATGAGATTTTCGTATTCCATCCATATCCATAACTACAATAAATTGAACATCTGTACTCTTTAATAGCTTATTGGTATACACCTGAATTAAGGAGGTATCTACCTTCCCCGTCAACCCATCAATTACAATAGAATCATTCGCCACAATACGTGCAATCGTTTTTGCCTTCTCTGCTTGGCTATCTTTCGTTGCCCGTTCAACATTATGACTAATTAAAATGTCTGTTACGAGTAAAGAAAAAATTACTACTGCACACACTAATAATGTAATTGTTTTCCATAAACCCAATAGTTTTTTCCTTTTTTTCATCTCTCTAGCAACCAATCGTTTTAGCAATTACTATTTCTTGTTTCTTATTTGGGTAGATACGAAATTTATATGCTTTATTTACTAACATAAGTTGCACCTCGATTTGTTATAGGATATCTACAGTATACAAAAAAACGTAGGCTTACGCCTATTGGCATTCATCTCCCACCTACCGTTGGGCTAACGCCCTTCACACGCTTAAGGAAGGAGTATTCTGTCAGGAAACGATAAAGTACAAACTAATTTTCCGCCTCATCGTTTGCCTTCTTTCCATTTGTACCCTTTCCCTCGTACCGTAAGGAGAAACTGAGGCTCAGAAGGACTAGGTTCGATCTTCTGACGAAGACGACTGATATTCACATCTATTACTTTTGTGTTACCTACACAACTTATACCCCATATTTTATTTAAGAGTTCATCACGTGAAATTGGTTTTATGGAATTTTCCATTAAATATCGTAAAATAATATGCTCTGTTGGAGTTAAATCAATTACTATCTCATCCCTATATAATTCTCCTTGCAGAATATTTAATTGAAATGGTCCCGAATGAATCCATTTCATATCCATTTTATTTTCTTTTACTCTTCTTAGCAATGATTGTACACGTGCTACTAATTCAATTATACTAAATGGTTTTTTAATATAATCATCTGCTCCAATTGTCAAACCGTGTACCTGATCTTTCTCTTGAACACGTGCCGTTAATATAATAATACCAATCTTTTCATTGTTTTTTCGTATTCTTTTGCATACCCCAAAACCATCTATTCCTGGTAACATAACATCAAGTATTACAATATCAACATTATGATTTTCTAAAAGTTCAAGAGCTTTTTCACCTGTATCGGTTTCTAAAACATTGAAACCAGCACGCTTCATATTTAATGTAATAAAGCTACGAATTGTTATCTCATCTTCTAATACTAAAATTGTTGTCATACTCACCGCTCCTTTACTCTTGTTGATAATCGGCTATGGGTTTGATATAAGATTTAAGCTTCTGGTAGTTTGATTTTTTTGAAATTGCATATACATGAGCTCTTGTTTTCCATATGTATCAACTCCTAGGAGTCACTATATATGTCCATCAACTTAAGAATCTAGTAAAAAACGTCATCCTTTCTATTTAGCTTTTTAGAAAGAATAACGTGGGGATAATAAAGATTCTTAAGTTGATGGACATGGGGCGGTATCCCTAGTTTATCAGTTTTATATTAAGTAACTGATAGGACTTTTTCGTCTTTAATCTCATTCTCCCGCCAACCGCACCACCAAACAATTTATTACGTGAAAACGAAATGTGTTCCATCGTTTGTGCTATAATTTCCGCGTTTTTATATACACTTCGAAACGCTTTGACTAGATATTCCAAGTTCTCTTCTGGTCCACCTAAATAAAATCGAACCTTTTGACTCTTTCCTTCTACATCTTCCGGCTGATACATAAGTAACCGATACCAATCGCAACCCTTTCACAACTGCTTTAGTGGATTTCTCTAGTTCTTTTTCAAACTTATTAGATGCCACAGTCTCACTTCCTTTGCATCAACTATGAAGAATTACTCGCTCCTTTTTAATTTTTTTTAGATGCTTTTCTAGTTCTGAAGGCTCTAATTCATAGAGTTGTCTTCTTCCATCCTTGTAAAATCCGCAATCGATCAGCTGACTAATGATACGCTGTTTTTTTCTTTCTACATGATAAGTATATTGTTCTAGCTTTTTGGGGTCTTTTGCATACCTTCAAGAAATCAATTCTTGTGTTGCCATTTCTACAAACTGAATATCAGACTCTACAAGGTAACGAATATATGCCGTTTTCACTTTCATATATTCATCTTCATTTTTCCATCTATGATGGCTACCGTCACAAAGTACAAAAAAGGAAACGTTTCTCAACTGACTTACCAATTTATTCGTTTTACCCTTTGGATTAAATATTTCTTTCGCTTTTTTATGTGCCTGTAACACTTTGTCTTTCGAACATCCGCCTACAAGTAAATAATGTGGAATGATTAAACTCATTTTGTTATCTCACCTCTCTATTGCTCTCATACACAATCCAGAAAGGATAAGAACAAAGAGCAGGCGTCGATGCTTTACACGCTAACATGATTTGAAAAGCATGATAAGAAGGATGATCCTTTTCAAAATGGCTAGTGATATATTCTAAAAAGCCGTCCTTCTTCTCACCCACGTTAATCCAGCGCCTTCATGAAGCGCTTGTTTTGTCATTTCTATTGCGAGTTCCTGTGCCTGCTTTTTCGTTTGAATATCAGCAATTCCATTCGAAACAATCATTTCTTTCACCCTTTCGTAGTTATGTAGTTTTCATATAACTAAATACAATACAACTAACCAAAATGGTATTACCATTAGAAATCCATTTCTAATCCCTTTTGCAATAGCCAATGGATCATCATTACAGTATGGCATTTCCTTTTCTTCAACCCGCTGCAACATCTTTTTTTGAGATGAAAGGCTCATATTGAATCTCCTTTCCTTTCAATCTGTTTTCATTTTCTATAACAAACTACCACCAAAACAGCATATACAATAAATCATAATAAATTTTATGCAAATTTCTATAATTGCATCCATCATTCCCCATTATCCTCTCCCAAAGCCTGTAATACACAAGCTATGATCAGCAAAGAAAGAATTAATAATAAACTCCCTATATCTCGGCATTTCCCAAACACCGACATCCTCTCCTCGCAATTAACATTTATTTCAGAAAAACCCCACGGTAAGAAAAGTCAGACAAGAGAAGAGACAGATTTTACCCTGTTAAGAGTAAATCGGCTCTTTAATATTCAAAGGACGTAAGGAATGTAAACTTGTTGAATGTAATCCCTCAAACTTTTATTCCCCTAAGAAATTGATATCTTCCCAACCTAAAGGCGAATATCGTACGCTAGGGAATTTTTCATTTAAACGTAACTCTTTTATTCTATTTTTCATAGAAATCTTCTAATTAAAGAAAACTATTATAATATTTTTTTGCTAATGTATTTGTAATTAGACAGCATATCATAATGAGAAATAGCCCAGTATTAATCGGAATTATTATCCATTTCGAAAGAAACATCATAAGAATAATCATAACCATAAGAATACTTATGGTTATATGTGCAGCTTTTCCATCTATTAAATCAACCCTTTCATCATATTCCTTTGATAGTTCTCTTTCTAACTGTTTACCATTAGTTTTATATTTAGTTTGAGAAACTAAAGCAAAAATTAAAAACAATACTCCCGTAAGTATCTTTAAATTCCCCAAATAAAACCCTTCAGTAAGCTCAGCTGCAGTATGATCATAAATTATTTCAAAAAAACCCATTGCAATAATTGCAAACGAACATAAATAAAGTTCTTTCAATCTATTTTTCAAACAAATCACTCCTAACACAGCCATATATTCAAAGTTTATTTAAAAGTATATTTTAATAAATATCTTCTTTTTTACATCCTTCATTAG
>NZ_JBFUIN010000098.1:0-9853 GCF_056401855.1 Bacillus sp. P4_D3 | reverse complement strand
GTATACAGTTGTGCCGATGGGAGGCTGGGCGACTGGGGAACAAGTTACATTTGTAGGGAAGTAAAATATGAAAAAAGTAGCAGGTTTAGTGCCTGCTACTTTTTTTGTGTAACGATTTATAAAATTTTTGAGTAGTAGAAGTAAATAAGGCGACTTCTTCTAAAAAAGGATAATGATTACTGCGCTCAAATGGCACAAATATAGAATTAGGCATGCCCTCATGCATTTCAATAGAATATTGAATCGGGCACTGCACATCATGTCTTCCGCAAATAATAAGCGTCTTTGTATGGATAGAAGGTAAGTACTTTCTTAAATCAAATAACGGATATTCATAAGAGAAAGCGTTCATCCGGCTAGCGGACATTGTTTTTTGGATTGGTTTACAAAAATAAGAGTTGTAGTTTTCAGGTTTATACAATGATAATTTGGTTCTCTTAGTAGATAATTCTTTTCGTTCTGCATTTGTAAGATGAGGGCTTTTCAAGTTTTCGATGAGTTCTTGCATATAATGAAACTGTGGATGTTCTGGATGATAAATACAATTAGATGTTTTCGTATAATCGCTCGCTGCAGCCCCGACCACAACTAATGATTGCAAGGAAGTTGGATATGTAATGGCATATAAAAGTCCAAGCATACCGCCTGTTGAATGACCAGCCAAATGCCATGTGGGAAATTGTAAAGATTCTCGTATCGCTTCTAAGTCGTGAATCGTTTCGATCATACGTAATTCATTTTCTGACCGGGCTTTTACAGAGTTACCAGCGTCTCGTAAATTAATAAGGAATACACGATGTGTAGAAGTAAAAACATCCGCAAAGTAATCACCAGTTTCATTAAATTGTGAATAATGATGTGTAATGCAAAGCGGTTCACCATTTCCTTTTGTAAAGAGTTCAAATGTGCCACGTTTCGTGTTAATTATTTGTTGTTTCCACATAATATCACTCCCTTGTCTTATAAAAGTTGGACCAGTCCATTAGTAACTGAAAATATATCAGCGATTATTCGATTATATCGACCACAACTCGAAATATATCAGCGATTATTCGATTATATCGACCGCAACTCAAAATATATCAGCGATTATTAAAATATATCGACTTACCGACAGAAACCGACAATAAATAAAAGGAGGCTGTTCAAAAAGCGAGCCTCCTTTCTGCTTAATACAAAGATTTTGTCATATTATTCCGAATAATTTCGAGAGATTTCGCTACAGTTAATGTGTTTTTTTCTTCGATTTCTGGTTTTCTAGGGATAGGTTGATACATGTTGTCTGGATCTTCCCATGTGAGGGGAAGTTCTGTTTCTGCTTGTCCTTTCCAAGCGTCAATCCATTCTGGAGGGAGATAACCTGAGATGTTTTGGATGTTGTTCATTTCGAGCCAAATGAGTGCCCAGGCTCTTGGGACGACGCGCCAGTGGTCGTAGCCACCGCCGCCGACGGCAATCCAGCGACCATTGCAATATTCATTAGCGATTTCACGAGCGAGTTTCGGTATTTCACGATAAATGTTCATCGTTGCGCAAAGGTGTGTGAGTGGATCGTAATAATGAGCGTCAGCACCATTTTGCGTTAAAATAATATCCGGTTTAAAGTACTCTGCAACTTCTTTTACAACAGTTCGATATGAATCTAAAAATGATTCGTCTTCTGTAAAAGCATCGAGTGGAACGTTAAAAGAATAACTATATCCATTTCCTTGTCCACGTTCATTTACTGCGCCAGTTCCAGGGAATAAATAACGCCCAGTTTCATGTAATGAAATGGTGCACACGTTAGGATCGTCATAAAAAGACCATTGTACCCCGTCACCGTGATGAGCATCTGTATCAATATATAAAACGCGTAAACCGTATTTCTTCTGAATATATTTCATTGCGATAGAGCTATCKTTATAAATACAAAAGCCAGATGCTTTACCACGAAAGCCATGATGTAAGCCGCCGCCTAAATTGAGGGCGTGCTTTACTTTCCCGGAAAGAACAGCATCTACAGCTGTTAACGTACCGCCAACGAGTAATGCACTTGCTTCATGCATATTTGGAAACATCGGTGTATCTTCTGTTCCGAGCCCATATGTCATCGCAATTGATTTTTCTAACTTTCCTTCTCCAGCAAGTTTTACCGCATTTATGTACTCCTCTGTATGAATGAAGGCAATTTCCTCATCCGTAGCCATTCTTGGCGAGATGACTTGAGAAGGGGAGATAAAACCACTCTTTTGTAATAAATCATACGTAAGTGTGACGCGTAGTTGGTTAAAAGGATGATCAGGGCTAAAAGAATAGCCCCGAAAATCGTCTGAATAAATGAAGGCGCTGCTCATGCTTGCATCCCCATTATGTTTGGCCATAATACGCGGTAGCCCTCTGCTTCAAGTGCATCAATCACTTTTAGAGGATTCATCGTTTGAATGCGGAAAACAAGTACTTTATCATTCTCGTCTTTTGCTGGATAGACGAGAACGCTCACAATATTAATTTGTAAATTGCTAAAAATAGCAACTACTTTTCCGAGAATACCAGGTTCATTCTTCACTTGAATTTCAATTTGTGAACTAGGCTGATGTGCTCCTGTTAATTTCACTAATGTGTGCAGTACTGTAGATTCGGAAATAATGCCTACTAGCTTTCCGGCCTTTGTAACAGGGAGGCAGCCAATTTTATTTTCAAAAAATAAAGTAGCAATTTCCTCAACGAAATCAAGAGGATGGCAAGTCATGACAGGGTGTTTCATAATAAGTTCGAGCGGTTGCTGTAGCATATCGAGTGAAACTTGTTCATCAAGAATTGATGGACTTGCATCTCTTACATCCCGGTCAGAAATAATGCCTACTACGTGATTATTTTGATCGACAATTGGAATGTGCCGAATACCTTTCGTACGTATTGTTCGGATTGCTGTTTCGATTGTGTCATCTGGATGCAATGTTACTACATTTTGATTCATAATTTCTTCTACAATCATTCCAGTTGCCCCCTTTATTAATACATAAAACGATTGTGAAAACGTAGACGATCGAATGCTTGAATGGAATCCGTATCAACGCGTTTACCGATGCGAACCATTAAACAGTTAGCGGGGTGTGAACAAATTTCAGGATCGTCTGTAGCCATCCATTGTAAACCACCGGCATTCATCATTTTTTCCATTACTTTTCGGTATTCCCAAACATTTAAGCCTGTTTGTTTTAAATCCCAGTGCCAATAATATTCAGTCGTTAATATAATATAATCTTCCATATGATTGTCCATCATTGAAACTTCTAATAAGTTTTTTCCGACAGAGCAACCGCGAAAGGCTGGGACAACTTCAATCGCCCCGAGTTCAATTAAATTTTCAATCTTTCCTTCTGACCATCGCTCGAGCGGATCAGGATATAAGTATGTAACATATCCAACGATCGTGTGGTCATGTCTAGCAATAATGAGACGAGCTTCTGGCAATTTAGAAATTTCGACAATTGCTTTATATTGCTGCTCGGCAGGACGAAACGCAATTAAGTCTGGATGAAATTCATACATTTCAAGATTATGTGTAGAGACAGGACCTTCAATAATTAAAGTACCTTTCGCTGTTTTTAAGTTTCTGGCATTATATATTTTTTTATGAATCAATTTATTGCTCACCACCTTGAGGGTTTGTGAATCTATTAATATCGTACTTTATAATATATGCGATGTGAATCGAATTTTGTCATTAAAAATTTGTCTAAAAATCAACAAATATACTGAAAATTTTAAATAATATCATTATAATAGATAATAGAATACATAGGAGGGGGATGTAAAGTATGAAAGTGGAAACGCTTCCTGTCATTAAAGGAGAAAATAATTTGCCGAATTATGAAGAGGCATACGCGAATTTTAACTGGGAAGAGGTTAATAAAAATTTTACTTGGAATGAAACTGGCCGAGTAAATATGGCGTATGAKGCAATTGATAAGCATGCGAAATCCGATCGAAAGAATAAAGTAGCACTTTATTATCAAGATGGATCGCGAAAAGAGAAATATACGTTTAAGGAAATGAAGGATTTTTCTAATAAAGCAGGAAATGTCCTGAAAAACTATGGCGATGTTGAGAAAGGCGATCGCGTTTTTATTTTTATGCCGCGTTCCCCAGAATTATATTTCGCACTTCTAGGTGCAGTGAAATTAGGGGCAATTGTTGGACCATTATTTGAAGCATTTATGGAAGGCGCAGTTCGCGATCGTTTAGAAGATAGCGAAGCAAAGGTGTTAATTACAACTCCTGAATTGTTAGAGCGCATACCATTAAATGATTTACCTGCTTTAAAAACGGTCTTCCTTGTTGGAGAAAATGCAGAAGAAGGCGGTAAAACTGTAGCGTTCAATCCTTTATTTGAACAAGCTTCAAAAGAATTACATATCGAATGGTTAGGCCGTGAAGACGGTTTAATTCTTCATTACACATCGGGTTCTACTGGTAAGCCAAAAGGCGTCCTTCATGCTCAAAACGCTATGGTGCAGCACTATCAAACAGCGAAATGGGTATTAGACTTAAAAGAAGATGATGTATATTGGTGTACAGCGGATCCTGGCTGGGTAACTGGAACAGCTTACGGTATTTTTGCACCGTGGTTAGTGGGGGCATCAAATGTTATTTTAGGTGGACGCTTTAGTCCAGAAGCGTGGTATGAAGCGTTACAAGATTACGGTGTAACAGTTTGGTATAGCGCACCAACAGCGTTCCGTATGTTAATGGGAGCTGGACAAGACGCAATTAAAAAATATGATTTATCACAAGTGCGTCACGTATTAAGTGTTGGTGAGCCATTAAATCCAGAAGTAATTCGCTGGGGTATGAGCGCATTTGGACTTCGTATTCATGATACGTGGTGGATGACAGAAACAGGTGGACAAGTTATTTGTAACTATCCTTGTATGGAAATCCGTCCAGGTTCAATGGGGAAACCAATTCCAGGTGTGAAAGCAGCGATTGTTGATAATGAAGGAAATGAAGTGCCTCCATACACAATGGGGAATTTAGCGATTGGTAAAGGTTGGCCAGCTATGATGCGTGGAATCTGGAATAACCCACAAAAATATGATTCTTACTTCATGCCGGGAGATTGGTACGTATCAGGAGACTCTGCCTATATGGACGAAGATGGATACTTCTGGTTCCAAGGACGTATTGATGATGTAATTATGACGTCAGGTGAGCGCGTTGGTCCGTTTGAAGTAGAAAGTAAATTAATCGAGCATGCTGCTGTAGCAGAAGCTGGTGTAATTGGTATTCCTGATCCAGTACGCGGGGAAATCATTAAAGCATTTATCGCGCTTCGCGTGGGATACGAACCATCTGATGAATTAAAAGAAGAGATTCGTCAATTTGTAAAGAAAGGTCTAGCAGCTCATGCGGCGCCAAGACAAATTGAATTTAGAGATAAATTACCGAAAACGAGAAGTGGTAAAATTATGCGCCGCGTATTAAAAGCGTGGGAATTAAACTTACCAACAGGCGATTTATCGACGATGGAAGATTAAGAGAGAAAGGTCTGAACGAAATGACGTTCAGACCTTTCTTTTTTTATGGTATCATAAACTTATATATATAAGTTAAAGGGGATAGTATGATGAAAACAGAAAAAGAAAAGATGATACAAGGAGAAATGTACATACCAGCTGATCCGGTTTTAGTACAAGAGAGGGAGCAAGCTCGTATATTAACAAGAAAGTTAAATGAAACATCAGAAGTAAAATTAGAAGAACGTAGTGCAATCGTAAAAGAATTATTCGGAACGACTGGAGATAACATTCATCTTGAATCTTCTTTTAGATGTGATTACGGTTATAATATTCACGTTAGTGAAAACTTTTACGCAAACTTTGATTGCACTATTTTAGACGTATGCCCAGTTACAATCGGAGTGAATTGTATGTTAGCTCCAGGAGTTCACATTTATACAGCAACGCACCCACTTGATCCGGTGGAGCGCATAAGCGGATCAGAGTACGGAAAACCAGTTACAATTGGCGATAACGTATGGATTGGCGGAAGAGCGATTATTAATCCGGGGGTAACAATTGGACATAATGCAGTCATTGCATCTGGAGCTGTTGTAACGAAAGATGTACCAGATAATGTAGTAGTTGGCGGGAATCCTGCGAAAATTATTAAAAAAATAAAATAATATTTGAACGAAGTGCCTTCCTCGTCTGTATACATTTATGAAAGAATAGATGAGGGAGGCTTTTTATATGTCTAATAAATTGATGCTTACTTTTGCTTTAGTCGGAATTATAGTTGTGTTTTCTTGTGGTCTGTTATTACCGATGCCGATTGGATTTAAAGTTTCAATGATTACAGCTGGAGTTATGATGATTGTTATGTTTTCAATCATTATTCCGTTTGATAGAAAATATATAGTGCGGAAAAAAGGATATAAAATTGATTTTACAAAAACAAAAGTGTATTTTCGCTGGAATGTATTTGATACTATCTCGGCCAGTCTTGCA
Organism: Bacillus sp. P4_D3; assembly: GCF_056401855.1. Classification (NCBI taxonomy): domain Bacteria; kingdom Bacillati; phylum Bacillota; class Bacilli; order Caryophanales; family Bacillaceae; genus Bacillus; species Bacillus sp. P4_D3. The sequence goes on along the minus strand of NZ_JBFUIN010000098.1, from coordinate 3,359 downwards.
GTGTACGCATGCATATGTGTGCAAGCATTAAACATTTTAGTTTCAACCGGCCATACAATTCAAAACCCATATGTTCAATTTTTTACGAATCAATCACAAGTGTGGATTATTGTCGCAAGTGTATATTTAATTTCCCGAATTTCATTAACGTTAAAAGGAATAAAGGAGATCAAAAATCATGGCGCAGATTGGGATTGAGGAGGAGCTCATGCTTGCGTATCAAAATGGAGATAAGCAAGCGGGAGAAAAACTATATGTTTTAATCAAGCCAGCGCTATATACATTTTTGTATCGATTTAATCGTGATGAACAACTGAGTATAGATCTCGTTCAAGATACATTTTTAACGTTAGAACGAAAGAAACATATGTATGAAATCGAAAAAGGAAAAATAAAAACGTATTTATTTCAAATCGGTTATCGTCTTATGATTAATAAATTAAATAGAAGAAAAAAGTGGCGTTCGCTCTTACCGTTTTTAGTACCGATTCAAGAAAAGGAATTTTCCCATGAAGACCGTCTTACAGTAAGAGAAGCAATTTTGAAAGTTCCTGAAGAACAGCGAGCGGTCCTGATTCTTTCTTATTATCATGATATGCAGCAAAAAGAAATTGCAGAGGTACTAGATATTCCTATTGGAACAGTGAAGTCGAGACTTCATAACGGGATAAAGAAATTGAAACAATTGCTGGAGGTGGATGAAATTGAGCGAAAATCCCTTTAAGAATGAATATAAATTAAAGCAGCATTTAGATAGTGACCATGTAGAAATACCGGATTTTCCGAAAACGGTAAGTCGCTTCGATCGATTACTTGGATTTCTTGCTTCTCCAGCGAAAGATCCTGTGGAGGCGACGATTGGGAATGATTTATCGGTTGTGTTTCATGTATCGTTATTAGTTGGTGTGCCAGTTCTTTCTCTTATTACGATACTCCTTGCGACGTTGTAAAGGATTGGGAAGGAGAGAAACCCTACCTCTATTTGACACGCCTATATAAATGATGGTATAAAGAAAAGTATATGAATAATTGAGCGTGGAAAGGGAGAAGTAGTGATCATTTCCCTGTTTTAGAGAGCTGATGGTCGGTGAAAATCAGCACATAGATGATCGCGAATTACGCCCCTAGAGCATCTTTTTTCGATTGAGTTATATTCAAAAGGGAAAAGACGGTGCTAAGCCGTTATGTAAATAAGGTGGTAGGCTTTTTTGTCTGCAACTAGGGTGGTAACGCGATGATCAAAATCGTCCCTTATTTGAAGGGGCGATTTTTTTATGTTTTCAACCTTCACGCCAGTAATGAACTTAAAGGAGAGTATGTAGGATATGGGTATTTTACAAGATCTTGAATTTCGCGGGCTAATTAATCAGCAAACAGATGCTGAGGGATTAGAGCAATTATTAGAAAAAGAAAGCGTTAAATTATACTGTGGTTTCGACCCGACAGCGGATAGCTTACATATTGGTCATATGTTACCAGTATTAATGTTACGTCGTTTCCAATTAGCTGGTCACCAACCAATCGCACTTGTTGGTGGTGGTACTGGTATGATCGGTGACCCAAGTGGTAAAAAAGCAGAGCGTACATTAAATACGAAAGATACAGTTGCTTACTACACGGAAAGCATTAAAAACCAACTTTCAAACTTCTTAGAGTTTGAAAATGTGGACAACCCAGCAACGATGGCTAACAACTATGACTGGCTTGGTAACTTAGATGTAATTACATTCTTACGCGATATCGGTAAAAACTTCGGTTTAAACTATATGTTAGCAAAAGATACAGTAGCATCTCGTTTAGAAACTGGTATTTCATTTACTGAGTTTAGTTACATGATTTTACAATCATACGACTTCTTAAACTTATACCAACAACACAATTGCCGTCTTCAAATCGGTGGTAGTGATCAATGGGGTAACATTACAGCTGGTCTTGAATTAATCCGTAAATCAGAAGAAGATGCGAAAGCATTCGGTTTAACAATTCCACTAGTTACAAAATCTGACGGTACGAAGTTTGGTAAAACAGAGGGCGGCGCAATTTGGTTAGACCCAGAGAAAACAACTCCTTACGAGTTCTACCAATTCTGGATCAATACAGATGACCGTGATGTAGTTAAATACTTAAAATACTTCACATTCTTATCTCATGAAGAAATTCTTGAGCTTGAGAAGCAAGTAACTGAAGCACCAGAAAAACGTGCAGGACAAAAATCATTAGGATCTGAAATGACAAAACTTGTTCACGGCGAAGAAGCGTTAGAGCAAGCAATTAAAATTTCAGCTGCATTATTCAGTGGTTCTGTAGCAGAACTTACTGCAAGCGAAATCGAGCAAGGATTCAAAGATGTACCATCTGTAGAACGTACTGCAGAAGATACAGTATTAATCGACTTACTTGTAGAAAGCAAAATTTCACCATCTAAACGTCAAGCACGTGAAGATGTAACTAACGGTGCAATCTACGTAAACGGTGAGCKTACACAAGCGTTAGACTACGTTGTAACAGAAAACGACCGCATCGAAGGTAAATTCACAATCATTCGCCGCGGTAAGAAGAAATATTTCTTAATCCGTTACTAATCAGAAACGAATATAAAACAAATAGTACCCCGAATTGCAGGCTGAAAAGTTTATGATTCGGGGTTTTTATGTATGAATTTAGATTACTTTAGGAGTCCTTTTAAATAGAATATGAAGAATTAATATGAGCATATAAAGTAAGCTAATTAGCATAACAACAAATGCTGTTGGATAAAATTTTGCCGCATATATAAAGAAATCGATTTGATAAATATCTTGGTAATTTGAAACGGTGCCTTTAAAGTAATTCGTAAACTTAGCACTATATTTCCATTCATCAGGATAATCTATCAAATTACTCCCTTGATACCAACTCATAAGTGCGGAAGTAATAAACAGCATAAATGCACTGCCTAACTGAACCATTTGGTTTATTGTCAAAACGAATCAACCTCCTATTTTATGGTTATTATAACGTGCATTCGTATTCCTGTAACCTTTTTGTTGTAATCTCCTTTTCGAGTTCATACGGAAATCACATGTAAGCGGTATGATAAACGTATAACAAATAGAAAGGAGTGGTAAAACAAAATGTCACTAGAAGCGCTCATTATTTTTTCTTTGCTAAATGCAGGACAGCTTGCAGAGAACACGAAGGTTGATATACATAAAGAGCAGAAAGATGCTTATGTATATGTTCAAAAAGAGGAAAATAAATAACTTTATTTTATATATAAAAATGAAGGCTGTTTGAAGTAACTGTTTAGTTGCTTTAAACAGTCTTTTTTAGCTAGAAAGAATAAATCTGTCTAAGGATGTCGTCGATAAATCAAAGAG
>NZ_JBFUIN010000097.1:0-9901 GCF_056401855.1 Bacillus sp. P4_D3 | reverse complement strand
TAATAAACCGTATATTATGGATTTAACTCCAGGTAATAGTTTAGTGGAATATTTAGTAGATCGTGGTTTTGATGTGTATATGCTTGATTGGGGCACATTTGGTTTAGAAGATAGTCATTTGAAATTTGATGATTTCGTGTTCGATTATATTGCAAAAGCAGTGAAAAAGGTAATGAGAACTGCAAAATCGGACGAGATTTCTTTACTTGGTTATTGCATGGGTGGAACGTTAACATCTATTTATGCAGCGCTTCATCCGGACATGCCAATTCGTAACTTGATTTTTATGACAAGTCCTTTTGATTTCTCTGAAACAGGATTATACGGTCCTTTATTAGATGAGAAATATTTCAATTTAGATAAAGCGGTTGATACATTCGGAAATATTCCGCCAGAAATGATTGATTTCGGAAATAAGATGTTAAAACCAATTACAAACTTTGTCGGCCCATATGTTGCTTTAGTCGATCGTTCAGAAAATGAGCGCTTCGTCGAAAGTTGGAAATTAGTTCAAAAGTGGGTAGGCGATGGTATTCCGTTCCCAGGTGAATCTTATAGACAATGGATTCGTGATTTTTATCAAAATAATAAATTAGTGAAGGGTGAACTCGTTATTCGMGGACAAAAGGTAGACCTTGCAAATATTAAGGCGAATGTCTTAAATATTTCTGCGAAACGTGATCACATTGCTCTGCCATGTCAAGTAGAAGCTTTACTTGATCATATTTCTAGCACAGATAAAGAGTATGTATGTTTGCCGACAGGACATATGTCTATCGTGTATGGTGGAACGGCTGTAAAGCAAACATATCCGACGGTTGGGAATTGGCTTGAAGAGCGTTCTAATTAAAGAGAAGAAATCCAACTAGCGTATGTTAGTTGGATTTTTTTATGGGAAATGACGAAACATAGGAAGGAGAAAAATACATTGTAGGAGTATAATTATGAAGCTTATGACTGGTAAGTTGTTTTGGAGTGCTGGAGTTTCTGTACCTTGTTATCCAACATTAGAAAATGATATGATATGTGATGTGCTAGTAATTGGAAGTGGAGAAGCAGGTGCTCATATAGCGTATTCATTAGCTAAAATTGGAATGCGTGTTATGCTCATTGAAAAAAGAGCAATTGCATGTGGTAGCACAGCTGCAAATACAGGATTATTACAATTTGTTAATGATAAATCGTTAACCTCTCTTATTCATACATTTGGTGAAGAGAAAGGGGTACGAGCATATAGACTTTGTTATGAAGCGCTGCAAACAATGGAGAAGGTTGTGCCAACTCTCGATATTGATCCCCATTTTATTCCGCGAAATAGTTTGTATTATGCAAGTAGAGATGAGGATATTTCATTTTTACAAGAAGAATATAATACGTTACGCCATTATGGATTTCCGGTTGAATGTTTTACAGAGTCTGAGATTAAGAAACGTTATTCATTTGCAAAACAAGCAGCGTTATATACAAGCGGTGATGCAGAAGTGAATCCGTATTTATTAGCGCATAGTCTTTTGCATAAAGCGAAACAAATGGGCGCTACTATATATGAACATACAGAGGCATTACATATTAAACAAATCCAAAATGATTTAATTTGTTACACGAATACAGGAAATAAAGTCGTAGCAAAGAATGTTATTATGGCGACAGGTTATGAAGCAATTTTTGGAAAGAAAGAAAAAAATACAACAGTAGAAACGTCTTATGCCGTTGTGACAAATAAGATAGATCATTTTGAAGGCTGGCATGAGCAATCATTAATTTGGGAAACAGCACGTCCGTATTTGTATTGTCGAACGTATCAAAACCGCATTATTGTAGGCGGATTAGATGAGGCGCTGAAAATTCAAAAAATCGGCGATACGAAATTATTGCATAAGCGTAATCTCCTTATTAACATTGTAAAAGAAATGTTCCCGCAGTATAAAAATATACAGGCAGAGTACTATTGGGCAGCAGCATTTGGTGGCAGTCATGACGGTCTTCCTATTTTAAAAGAAGATAAAAACATACATAATTTATATTACGCACTGCCGTATGGGGGAAATGGAACTGTATATGGAATGGTATTTGCGAAATTATTTCAGCAGTTATTTACAAATGAAGAAAGTGATGATTTTTCTTTATTTAATCGATAGAAAAAAGGTAGCGAAGTGATGGAATGAGAGATATAAAAAAGTTTTTACAAAAGTTACGTCCCGTGCAACTTATCGTTGTATTTTATTTACTAGCGGTAGTTGTATCGGTAATTTTACTTAGTTTACCATTTGTTACGAAGCCTGGCGTGAAATGGACATTTATAGATGCGCTGTTTACATCTGTTAGTGCTGTAAGCGTTACAGGACTGTCTGTTGTGACTATTTCAGATACGTTTACAACAGCAGGAATTATTGTTTTAGCCCTGATTTTACAATTAGGCGGATTAGGAATTATGGCACTTGGTACATTCGTTTGGATTATAACGGGTAAAAAGATTGGTTTGCAGCGAAGAAGGTTAATTATGGCAGATCATAACCAAGGAAATTTATCGGGCCTTGTAGAATTGATGCGTTCTATTTTAATTGTAATTATTTCGATAGAACTCATTGGAGCAATACTGTTAGGTACAAGATTTTTACTATATTTCCCGACTTGGCAAGAAGCTTATTTTCACGGTTTCTTTGCCGCTGTGAGTGCAACAACGAACGGAGGATTTGATTTAACAGGACAATCACTTATTCCGTACAAAAAAGATTATATTGTTCAAATGATTCATATGTTGCTTATTATTTTAGGAGCTATCGGTTTCCCAGTGTTAATGGAAGTAAAGCAATTCCTTAGTAAAAGGCGACAGCAACTATTTCGCTTTTCATTATTTACAAAATTGACGACAACGACATTTTTTGCACTCGTTATTGTCGGAACAATTATGATTTTTCTATTAGAACGAAATCATTTTTTAGTAGGAAAGTCATGGCATGAAACTGTATTTTATACATTATTCCAATCTGTGACGACGCGAAGTGGTGGACTCGCTACAATGGACATACGTGAATTATCACAACCAACGCTTTTATTTATGAGTATATTAATGTTCATTGGAGCATCTCCAAGTTCAGTTGGGGGCGGGATACGTACAACAACATTTGCTGTTAGTATATTATCGCTATATACATTTGCAAGGGGCGGGAGAACAGTCCGTATTTTCAAACGTCAGCTACATGAAGAGGACGTGTTGAAAGCATCTGTCGTTATGACAATGGGGATTTTATTATGTGCCTCAGCGCTATTTATTTTATCCATTACGGAAAATGTACCACTTATGAGTTTAATAGTTGAAGTTTGTTCTGCTTTCGGGACGACTGGACTATCAACAGGTATTACTCCAGAGTTAACAACTGTTGGTAAACTTGTACTCATTGTACTTATGTTTATCGGACGCGTCGGTATTTTAACATTTATATTAGCTAGTGGTGGAAGAGAACAACCACCTCGCTATAAATATCCGAAAGAGAGAATTATTATTGGATAGTATGAAACCATTCTACCTACGTCAGGTAGAATGGTTTTTTTAATCGTTAATTCCAAATTGAGGGTGCATAAAAGCATCATTTTTGTTATTAACTTCGTTTTTTAGTAGTTCTTGATTTTCTTCTGAGATCCATCCGATATCATTTGTAGGATGGATCCATTCTTCTCCAGCCATAACGGCAGGATCTATTTCATCACTCCAATTATTAAGAGGACTGTTAGTGGAATCGTATTTACTGTCTCCAATTACAACATCGTATTGATTAATAAAAGGTTGTTGCATTTGTTTTCCTGTGCCTTTAAATGATGGGAAATTCATTTGATGCGGGAGCGTCTCGTCTAAAATTGGCGATTGTATCGTTTCTTTTTCTTTCAAAGTAATCGCTCCTTTTTGTAATGGCTTGTTCGTATGTAGTATTTCCATCTATAAGCTCTTCTGTACTTGTTAACACTTCCCAGTAATAATTACTGTAAGTTGTTTCAAACTAGAATAGAAAGTTATTTCGTGAGAGCAGGTGAGTATGTTGGTAAAAAGAAAAGTAAAACAAAATGCAGCAATTAATAATAATAAAACTCCGAAAGAAAGCTTACCAGATGCAGAATTTGCATTAGAGTATGAAGGAGAAAATAGTGCGAAGTACGCAAATCGTAATTCAAAAAAAGGTAAACAAAAATGAGGCGTTTTTTACAAACGCCTCATTTTTTTGTGGGATTATAAAGGTTTTTTAAATTATTTGTAAATTTCACGTTTGATATTAGCGGAAAAATGAGAAAAAACATAGAAGTAGCAACGTATTACACAAAAACAAACAACAAACAAAAGATTAATGTTGGTTTAATACTGCTTTTACACTAGTTGTTTATATTTGAGTTGTACATAAGATTTGTAAAAGGAGAGAGAGACAGTGAAAAAAACAATCTTTAAGGCTGTAGCAACTGGAATGGTATTTTCGTTATTAATGGGGTGTGGTGCAAAGAAAGAAGAAAGTGCTGGAGCAAAAGTGAAAGATGATAAATTATCTGGATCATTAACTATTTACACAGCGATTGAAGAAGAGCTTGTACCGATTTATCTTGATTCTTTTAAACAGAAGTACCCAGACGTGAAGTTGAACATTGTTCGTGATTCAACTGGAGTTATTACAGCGAAATTGCTAGCTGAAGGAAAAAATACACAAGCAGATGTTGTATGGGGAACTGCAGCGTCTAGTCTATTAGCTTTAGATAAAAAAGATATGTTAAAAGGATACTCTCCAAAAGGAGCAAATCGTGTTCTTCCGCAATTTAAAGATGATAAGCAACCAGAAAAATGGGTAGGTAATACGGCATTTATGACGGGGATTGCTGTAAATAAAGAAGAATTAAAGAAGAAAAATTTACCGATGCCAGAATCATATGAAGATTTAACGAAACCAGAATATAAAGGAACGCTAGTTATGCCGCATCCAGCTTCTTCTGGAACAGGGTTTTTAACAGTTTCTGCATGGCTACAAATTATGGGAGAAGATAMGGGCTGGGATTACATGAAGAAACTTCATGATAATATGGCAACTTATACGCATTCAGGTTCAAAACCAGCGAAATTAGCAGGGGCGGGTGAATATCCAGTTGGTGTGTCAATGGTTTATAGTGCTTTGAAAGAAAAACAAAAAGGTGCACCAGTTGAAGTTGTACTGCCGAAAGAAGGATTAGGTTGGGAAGTAGAAGCGAACGCACTTATTAAAAAAGATAATGCAAAAAATGATAAATTAGCACAAGCATTTTTAGATTGGGCAATTACAGATGATGTAATGAAGTTATACTTTGAGAAAAATGGATTTGCGACAATTAAAAATGATTATAAACTTCCAGATGGGTTCCCTAAAGATGTGACAGAAAAGTTATATAAAAAGAATGACTTTAAATGGGCAGCAGAAAATCGCGACAAAATTTTAGAAAAATGGGAAAAAGAGTTTGGCCAAAAAGCAGAACCGAAAAAGTAAGTGAGTGGGAGAGAGAAAAATGAGCGAATATTTATCAATTCAACACATTCAAAAACAGTTTGATGCATTTACAGCGTTAAAAGATATTTCTTTTACTGTGAAAAAAAATGAGTTTGTTTGTTTATTAGGCCCAAGTGGTTGTGGGAAAACGACGTTGCTCAGAATTTTAGCAGGACTAGAAGAGGCAACAACAGGTAGTATTGCTGTGAATGGAAAAGATATTACAGCATTACCACCTGGAAAGAGGAACTTCGGAATGGTTTTTCAATCGTATGCATTATTTCCGAATTTAACTGCACTTGAAAACATTGCATATGGCTTAAAGACAAAAAAATATGGAAAAGCAGAAGTAAAAGAGAAAGCGCTATCGGCGTTAGAACTTGTTGATTTGCTGAATGTAAAAGATAAATATCCTGCTCAAATGTCTGGTGGACAGCAGCAGCGAGTAGCACTTGCACGTGCGCTCGCTCTGTCTCCCGATATTTTGTTACTTGATGAGCCGTTATCTGCTTTAGATGCAAAAGTGCGTGAAAAGTTGCGCAGAGAAATGCGTGATTTGCAGGGAAAAGTGGGAGTAACAACTATTATGGTAACGCATGATCAAGAAGAGGCATTAACGATGGCTGATAAAATTGTTGTAATGAATCATGCGGAAATTATGCAGATTGGAACACCAGAGGAGATTTATCAAAGACCAGCCAATCCGTTTGTGGCAGATTTTATTGGTTCTATTAATTTCTTTTCGAAAAATAACGAAGAACATGCAATTCGTCCTGAACATGTAACTATTGTACAAAATAATGGTATTAAAACAGTTGTAGAAAGCATGGAATTTCGCGGATCTGTATACCGGACGGAAGTGCGGGTCATAGAAGAGAAAACACACCTTTATAATGAGAAAATTGTAGTGGATATATTGGCATCAGAAGTAGAGGAAACTGCTATTAGAAAAGGAAAGCCAATTCAAATCTCTTTCTCAGAAAATCATATGTTGTCATATGGAAAGAAGGTCATTGTATAGATGGAGATGTTAGAAAACTTTAAGGCAGAAAGTACAAAAAAAAAGATTAAGAGACGTATCGGTAAAGAAGAGTGGATACAAAGACTATTAATTATTGGTATGCTTCTTTCATTTTTTATCATGCTTGTATTGCCTTTATTACAACTGTTTACACAAGCCTTTTATGATAAAGATGGAGCTTTTGTTGGTGTTGCGAATTTCAGTAAATATTTCACAACACCAACGCTAGTTCAATCACTACAAAATACGATATGGATTTCGGGCGCTACAACAATTATTTCGGTTACACTCGCTTTCGCTTACGCATATGCGATCGCTCGTACAAATGTTTTTGGAAAGCGCGTATTTCAATACATAGCATTATTACCATTATTCGCACCGACGATGATGCACGGTATTGCGCTTACATATTTATTTGGTAATCAAGGGTTAATAACAAAAGGGATGTTTGGTTTATTTGAAGGAATACAAATACCGTTATACGGACCAGTAGGAATTGTAATAGCTGAAGTTATGTATACATTTCCGCAAGCATTCCTTATTTTATTAATTGCTCTCCAAGGTTCTGATTATCGTTTATATGAAGCTTCTAATATGTTAGGTGCAAGTAAAGTGAAACAGTTTCTTACGGTTACTTTACCTAGTGTGAAATACGGATTAATTAGTGCGATGTTCGTTGTATTTACACTTAGTTTCACTGATTTTGGGGCACCTAAAATTGTTGGAGGACAATATAACGTACTTGCTACTGACGTATATAAGCAAGTAATTGGACAGCAAAATATGTCCATGGGCGCAACTGTCGGAATGATTTTACTAATCCCAGCTATTTTCGCATTTGCAGTTGATCGTATTACGCAAAGAAAACAGGCGAATCTCTTATCTTCAAAAGCAGTGCCTTACAGAATAATAAATAATAAGAAAAGAGATGTTATTTCATTCGTATATTGTAGCGTAGTTACGTTTATGATCATTCTTTTATTTGTGGCAGTTGGTATTGCTGCAAGTGTGAAAGTATGGCCATATAATATGAGTTTTACACTTGAGCATTTTAATTTTTCAAGTTTGACAGGAGACGGAATTGAAGCATTTAAAAATAGTGTAATTGTCTCAGCTATTACGGCAGTTATCGGGGCGATTTTAACATTTGTGTTCGCTTATGCGATTGAAAAAATAGAACAGCTACATTTTTTCAGAAAAGTAGGTTACTTTTTCTCTATTGTACCGTTAGCGATTCCTGGATTAGTACTTGGATTAGGATATGTCTTTTTCTTCAGTCAACCAACAATTCAAATTCTAGGACTTTCAGTAACAAATCCGTTTCATTCCTTATATGGCACAATTGCTGTTTTAATATTAGTAAATATCATTCATTTTTACTCTGTAACGTTTGTTACCGCAACGACTGCTTTGAAGAAACTGGACCGAGAGTTTGAACTTGTTTCACAGTCGATGAGTGTACCATTCTATAAAACTTTCTTTCGAGTAACGGTACCGATGTGTTTACCAGCTATTTTAGAAATGGTTATGTACTATTTCGTAAATTCAATGGTAACTGTATCGGCAGTAGTGTTCTTATACGCGGCTGATTTTAAACTAGCTGCTGTATCAATTGTAAATATGGATGATGCAGGAAATGTAGCACCAGCAGCTGCAATGAGTGTACTTATTGTTGTTACAAATATTGTAGTGAGAGTTGTATATGAATGGGGAACGAAAGCACTTCGTAACCGAACGTCACAATGGCAAAAAAGATAAGTAAGAAGGGTGATGGATAGAATGAAAATTGAAGCAGTTATTTTAGATTGGGCAGGTACGACAGTTGATTACGGATGTTTTGCACCATTAGAAGTATTCATGAAGATTTTTCATAAACGCGGTGTTGAAATTACAGCAGAAGAAGCACGTAAGCCAATGGGATTATTAAAAATAGATCATGTAAGGGCACTAACAGAAATGCCTCGTATTGCAAATGAGTGGAAGCGTGTTTTCGGACAATTACCAACAGAAGCAGACATTAATGAGATGTATGAAGAATTTGAAGAAATTCTCTTTGCTAATTTACCGTACTATGCCACGCCAATTGATGGAGTAAAAGAAGTGGTTTCTTCACTACGTGAAAGAGGTATTAAAATTGGATCAACAACTGGTTATACGAGAGAAATGATGGACATTGTTGCAAAAGAAGCAGAAATACAAGGGTATAAACCTGATTTTCTTGTGACGCCAAATGATGTTCCAGCAGGTCGTCCATATCCGTGGATGTGTTATAAAAATGCGATGGAATTAGGTGTATATCCAATGGATCATATGATAAAAGTTGGAGACACCGTGTCAGATATGAAAGAGGGCAGAAATGCTGGAATGTGGACAGTTGGTGTAATCCTCGGTAGTAGTGAGCTCGGTTTAATGGAAGAGGAAGTTGAGAATATGGATCCGTTAGAGCTTCGTGAAAAAATAGAAGTAGTTCGTAATCGTTTCATTGAAAATGGGGCTCATTTTACAATTGAAACGATGCAGGAGCTCGAAAGCGTAATTGAACATATCGAGAAACAAGAACTTATTATTTCATAAAGGGGGCATAGGGTCATGAATGAAAATCACTATTTATTATTAACGCCAGGACCATTAACGACAACAAAAACGGTAAAAGAAGTTATGCTATACGATTGGTGTACGTGGGATGTTGAATATAACACGATGGTGCAAGATGTAAGAAATAGGCTTGTATCGTTAGCGACAAAGGAAGCAGAAAAGTACACAACGGTTTTAATGCAGGGAAGCGGTACGTTTTCGGTTGAAGCAGTAATTGGTTCTGTTATTCCTAGAAACGGAAAGCTGCTAGTTTGTACAAATGGTGCGTACGGAAAGCGGATTGTACAAATGGCAGAGATGTTACATATAGATGTGGTGGTCAGTCAAACAGAAGAGTGGGAGCCTACTAATATTGCAGAAGTAGAACAATTATTGCAACAAGATAAAAAGATTACGCATATTGTAGTTGTTCATTGTGAAACAACGACAGGTATTATTAATCCAATTGTAGATGTATGTAAATTGGGAAAACAATACGGAAAAGTTACACTGGTTGATGCGATGAGTAGTTTCGGTGGTATTGAAATGGATATCGCTGAGTTGCAAATTGACTTTCTAATTAGTAGTGCGAATAAATGTATTCAAGGTGTTCCCGGATTCGGTTTTGTCATCGCAAATCGTGATGAATTATTGAAATGCAAAGGGCAAGCCCGTTCTTTATCATTAGATTTATATGATCAATGGGAAACGATGGAAGAGCAAAATGGGAAATGGCGTTTTACTTCACCTACACATGTTGTACACGCTTTTTATCAGGCATTGCTTGAATTAGAAGAAGAAGGCGGGGTAAGAG
>NZ_JBFUIN010000096.1:0-10061 GCF_056401855.1 Bacillus sp. P4_D3 | reverse complement strand
GGGATGGACAATGCTTTCTATAAAGGGACAAAAATGGAGAAATTGGACAGGGAATGTAGAAGGAACGCCGCATTATACGATGTATCCAAAAAGTATACAAGATGTAGTAGAAGTTGTGGGRCTTGCACGAAAAAAAGGAAAGAAAATTCGTGTTGTCGGTTCAGGGCATTCTTTTACACCTCTTGTGCAAACGGAAGAAATTTTAGTTTCTTTAGATGAATTGAAGGGCATTATGAATATTGATGCAGAGAAGATGACTGTTGAAGTGTGGGCGGGAACAAAGTTACATGATTTAGGGAAGTTACTTCAGGAAAAAGGTTATGCGCAAGAAAATTTAGGAGATATTGATTCACAATCTATTGCAGGAGCGATTAGTACGGGAACTCATGGGACGGGTGTTACATTTGGGAGTTTATCAACACAAGTTATAGAGATTACGGCAGTTTTATCAACAGGTGAGAGTATAGTTTGTTCAGAAACCGAAAACGCCGAATATTGGAAAGCATTTCAGCTGTCGCTTGGAATGCTAGGTATTATTGTAAAGATAAAATTGAAGGTTATCCCAGCGTATTCTCTCGTTTATGAAAGCGAAAAACAGTCATTAACTACTGTAATGAACAAACTAGAAGAATATAAGAAGAATCGTCATTTTGAATTTTTCGTTTTTCCTTATTCAGATGAAGTGCAAGTGAAATTTACAAACGAAACAACGAGTAAAGAAAGTGATTTGAAATGGCATAAACTAAAGGTGGAGTTACTTGAAAATAGGATGTTCTCTTTGTTATCTAAAGGGTGTAAATGGTTTCCTTCTATAAGTAAAGGAGTAAGTCGATTATCAGCTAAGGCTGTACCAAACACAAAAATAATTGGACCAAGCTATGAAGTGTTCGCTACATCACGTACGGTTCCATTTTATGAAATGGAGTACAGTGTCCCTTCAAAGTATATGAGGACTGTTGTAGAAGAGATTTCAAATCTTATTGAAAAGAAAAAGTATAAGGTACACTTCCCGATTGAATGCCGCTACGTGAGAGATGATGATATATGGCTCAGTCCAGCGTACGGAAGAGATTCAGCGTATATTGCTGTTCATATGTATAAAGGTATGAAATATGCCGCTTATTTTGGTGAAGTGGAGAAAATTTTTCTAAAGTATGAAGGGCGCCCACATTGGGGGAAAATGCATACGTTAACGTACGAAAAATTACAAAATATATATCCAGAATTGCATTCGTTTCTAAAAATGAGGAAGTCACTAGATGAAACAGGAATGTTTTTAAGCCCTTATACAGAAAAGTTATTTACGAGTATGAAAAAAAGCTGACAAATTATTATTTGTCAGCTTTTTTAAGTGTAATTGCATTTCTTGTATGACTAATACGCTCGTAAAATAGTAATTTATCACTGCTAAATACATGTAATAAAACATGAATAATAAATAGCCCGTTAATTACGAATTGGAATAACAGTATAACTAGTAATACTAAAGGCTCTGTATGATTTAAGATAGAGCTACTAGAAAGAATATAGTTGATTCCACCTAAAATGAAATAGAATATACCGTAACGGATGAATAGTTCCTTCATTGTAATACGATCTGACTTTCCTTTCACGTAAATACGAAGCAATGCTTTCCCAATTGTTTTTCCGTTCGTAAAGTATGGAATGATAATAAAGTAAATAAAGATCGAACATGTAATGAAAATGAGTTCGTATATATTTGTGTAAGATTGGATATTAGAAATAAATATAGAATTTCCTTTATTTTTAATGAATGGTACAACGATAGATAAGAAAATCCAATCAATTTGCATAGCGATCAAACGACGTACAAAACCAACTGGTTTCGTTTCCAAATCAATACGGCTATCTAACTCGTTTGCTTTCGGAAGGAAGTACGTAAATATTGGTGCGATAATAAAACCAATGATTCCTCCTAATGTATTTAAAAACAAATCGTCTATATCGAATAGGCGATAGGCACAATTATATATACCATATAATCCAGTCACCTGTGTTAGCTCGAAAAATAGTGAAAGACAAAAAGAAATACAAATAGTCTGTAAGAAACTACGTCGGAAATAATAACGTAAGTAAATACCGAATGGAACGGTTAATAGAACGTTAAAAGCAACTTGTAAAAATGCAGATTCTTTTAATAACAAGAAATAAGTAGTTGGTTTCGTTAAAATTGCCGATGTATGGTTACTAATCTCTTGTATGAAATAAAATGGTGAGAGTTGCATATGCTGTGTATTAGCGGGTTGTAGGCTACAAGTATCATACGTTTGTGGTAACGGCAAAATAACAAGAAAATAKGCATTTAATAAGTAAAGTAATAATGAGTATAAAATAAATGAGCGCCATTTATTTAAATAACCGTATTTTCGATAATTAAATATTAAAAAAGGAATTAATAGAAACATTGCTAAAATAGGAAATAAAATAAAAGCTGTTTTTACTGGAAATAAATATGCAGTCAAAATGAAGCTCCTTTCAATGAAAATTCGTTTATCATTATAGCGCTAAAAGGAGTTTAAAACAAAGTTAAAATATTTCGAAATAGAAAGAATTACAAATTTTATCGAAATTAAGTTATACTAAATCTAATATAAGGATATTGTGATTATATAAGTTGAGAGAGGGTACTAGATATGCGATATGAGCTTTTTTCGGTAAGCGGGGATCATATTACAACTTTTGAAAGCACATGGCGTTTTCAGGAGGGGGAACAGATTTTTGTTCATGATGATAATACAAAACGAAATTTTATTATTATTCGCTTAACACATGATTTATTTCAAAAAAATACACATGTTATTCGCTTGTATTGTCAGGAAAAGAAAGTTTATGCATAAGGAAAAACCTCTTACTGTATGAGGGCAGTAAGAGGTTTTTTATCCCGCTATTTGTGGGCAGTAARACTCCCACCTCAAAATTCGGCCCGAGCAAAGAAGTTAGGTGGGAGCCCTGCTGCCCGTAAACGCCCGATTGGTGCGGGCTAATAATCAGTGGGGGATGAACAAAACCCCCACTGATTAAAGTTTCACTTTATAAGAAAATGATAGTTAGCACACCTACGATAATACAGTAGAAAGAGAAATATTTTAAATTTCCTTTTGCCATAATGTTCATAAACCATTTTAATGAAATATATGTCATGACAAATGTTGCGATGAAAGCAACAATATAAGGTACAAATAATGTATCTAAATTTGGATCGTTTGCAATGTCTGTAATACTTAACAATAAACCACCTAAGCTAACAGGAATGTATAGTAAGAATGAGAAGCGAAGAGCTGTTTCTTGCTTCATACCAAGTAACATTGCTGCCACGATTGTAGCACCTGATCTGCTTATACCAGGAATTAGTGCGCAAGCTTGTGCTAGACCAATAATGATTGCATCTTTCATAGAAAGATCGCCATCATTTTTACGTCCACGCAAGTTTCGAATAATCCAAAGGCCGATAGCAGTAATAAGAAGGGAAATCCCAACCATTTTCACACCTTTTAAATAGTGGTCGATATAATCTTTAAATAAAATACCAATAACACCTGCTGGAATGGTTGCAATAACAAGGTAAATAATAAAGAAGAAATCTGATTTTGCGTCTTCTGCTCTTGTAAATATATAAGATAGACCATTCTTGGTTAGACGAATTAAATCATTTCTATAAATAAGTAATACAGCTAATAATGAAGCTGAATTAACAAGTAGTTCGAAGCTAAACCCTTCTATTTTTAGTCCTAGCAAATGCTGTGCTAAAACGAGGTGACCGCTTGAAGAAATCGGAATTGGCTCTGTTAGTCCTTGGAACAGACCAAGAATTAAATATTTTAAAATGTAGTAAAATTGTTCCATAATAACCTCCTTGTTTATTAGTCGAAAGAAACAACTTTTCCATTATAGCAAAAGAGAGGATGAATATTGAGAAGAAATAAATATTCGAAATATAATAAAAATCCCTTATACCGGTATAAGGGATTTTTATTATTAATGAGAAGCTACTGTTTCTTGAAGACTTTTAGTTAATTGAACATCGACTTTTTCAGCATCATGAATATGGCTCATAATAGTAGTATTTAATTTTTGGAACATTTGTTGAGTGTTTGCAAATTCTCTTAATATATCATCATTACAAGATTTTTGGTTTTCGATAGCYTTAATAACATTTGTAGCGCCACTTTGTAATGTTTGAATCATTATTAAAATATTTTCAATTCTAGCGTTAGTATCGGCGCTCATTTCTACACCTTCATCAACTAAATGTAAATTATCTTTTGTATTTTCGTACGCTTTTTCAATTTCCTCTTGGATTTTTTTCGTTAAATTTCCAATGTTTTTTGTACTCTCCGCTGTGCTTTCTGCTAGTTTTCTTACTTCATTGGCAACAACAGCGAATCCTTTTCCATGCTCTCCAGCACGTGCAGCTTCAATACTTGCATTTAACGCTAATAAATTTGTTTGCGCAGCAATGTTTTGAATTACTTCTACAATTTGCTCGATTTCTTTTGAGCGTTCACTTAAATGATTCATACTATTAGACGTGCGCTGAGATTGTTCACCTAATTTATTAATTACAATGAGTAAACGGTGAACAGATTCTTTTCCTTCATTAGAGCAATCGATAATTTCTTCAATAGACTGAATTAAGCTTTGTTCTTTTTGTAACATTTCACTATTTAATTCATTGGAATGTGTCGTACGTGTTGAAACATTTTCAAAACATGAGTTTAATTGTTGAATTAAATTTTGGAGTGTATGGTGCTGGTTATTTACAAGTTGATGTTCTTGAACAACGCTTTGTACACGGTCGTGGATAGAAGAAATAGTCTCTTGGTTTTCAATATCTTTTTGTTTTAATTCTGTTTCTAGCTCATGTATACGATTTTCTAATTGATCAATTTTATGTTGGAGTGCTTTCTTTTGAGTAAACATGTATTTATCTCAACCGCCTTTAGAAGTTATATTTTCTCTATATTTGGATTTTAGCATCTTTTATAATTTTTAAATATAGGAATTGTTAAATATTTAAGAATCTATTACATTTTATTCATAATTCCCTTTTTTTTGTCATGAAAAATAAACTGTATTTAATGGTTCTGTAAACAAACTGTAAAATAAATCATGTATAACTGTATAAGAAGGGAGTCGGATTATGAACTATTTTAAGCGAATCAGTAGTCTAGTAGTAGCAGGAATTATCGTTCTTTCTAGTACAGTCGCTGTAAAAGCAGAGTCAAACGACGAGAAACTTAACAACATGCAACAGCAATTGCAGCAAAACGATGCAGATATGCAGAAGAAAGAGCAAGAGAAGCAAGCTGTTAGTAAAGAAATTCAAGGTATCGAAAATGAACTACATAATTTAAATAATACAATTGCAAAAAATAAAGAGGATCAAGCTGCTATTCAACATAAAATCGATGAAACACATAAGCAGATTGAACAAAAAAAAGCAGATATTATCGTTTTAGAAGATAAAGTCCTTGCTCGTAAGGATATTATGAAAAAACGTATGGTTTCTGTTCAAAATAGCTCAAACACGAGTTTAGTAGTAGAAGTTGTTGTAGAATCAAAAAACTTTGCAGATTTCATACAACGTATGAACGCAGTTACTACTATTCTAGAAGCAGATAAAGAAATTTTACGTCTACAAGAACAAGATCTTCGTCAAATTGAAGAAGATAAAAAAGCAATTGACGAAAAAGAAGCATCTTTAGTAGTAGATAAGCAAAAATTAGCAAAAGCACAAGCAGATTTGCAAGATAACTTGAAAAAACGTCAAGATAACTTACAAACGGTTCAAGCTAAATATAATCAGATTGCAAGCCAACTTAATTTAGCAGCGGAAGAGAAAGCAAAAGTTGAAGCAAATATGAAAKCAGTACAAGAAACAATTGCTCGTGAACAAGAAGCAGCAAGAATTGCAGCAGAAGAGCGCGCAAAAGCTGAAGCAGCTGCAAAGGCTGAGCAAGAAGAGTTGGCAAAAGCGAAGGCAGCAGCAGCTAAGCAAAAAGAAGAACAGGCAGCTAAGCCGGCAGAGCCTGTAGCTAAAGATACAACATCAGCTAAGCCGGATCCAAAACCAGCTCAAGGTGGAAAAGAATTTTATGTAACAGCAACTGCTTATACAGCTGATCCATCTGAAAATGGCTATAAACCGGGTGAAATTGTAAAGTCTAAGTTAGGACATAATTTGACTGCAAATCCAAACATGAAACTAATTGCTGTAGATCCAGCTGTGATTCCATTAGGTTCTACTGTATATGTGGAAAATTACGGTACGGCGATTGCTGGAGATACTGGTAGTGCGATTAAAGGTCATATAATTGATTTATTAATGCCAGATTCAGCTACAGCTAATAATTGGGGCAGAAGAAGTGTTAAAGTTACAATTTTAAACTAAAACGTAATCCAACTTTACAATACGTAAAGTTGGATTTTTTTGTAAAAATAATGTTAAGTTGAGTTTACATTTTGTTAAGAGTAGCATACAATAATGGTAAGAGGTGGTAAAAATGACCATTTTAAACAGGGTGAAGGAATTAAGAGCTCGCTTTAATTTTTCGCAAAGTGTATTAGCAGAAAAGGTTGGGGTGACGAGACAAACGATCGCTGCAATTGAAAAAGGGGATTACGTTCCTTCATTGTTACTAGCATTGACGATTTGTGATGTATTCGAGTTAAAGATGGAAGATGTGTTTGTTTTAAATAAGGAGGGGGAAGAGGATGAATAGAATTGGGGTTTCTTATATCGTAAATGTGCTGAGATTTGTGATAGCTTTTTGGGCGTTTATTGAGCTCTATTATGCTTGGATAGAGCTAGCAAATATTATTGAAACTGAGAAATTACCGTTTGAAGTAACAATCAATATGATACCATTAGGATTGTTAATAATTGTAGCTATTATAACGACGTTTTTTTATAAAGTTCAAAAGAAGAAACATAAAGCTCTTTCTTATTGGATGTACCCGTTATTATTTCCACAAGAAGACGAGCGGGAAAAAGCAATTACACAAAAGGCATGCCGGACAACATTTGTTTCATTCTGGTATGGAATAGTTATTGCTATTGGATTTTTAACACTTTCTCCTGTAGCTAATTTATATATTCCTGKATATCCATTATATATTTTATTTTTCATGCTTTTTATTCAAATGACAGTCTTTTACGTATCCCTGTACAGAAATAAATTAGTCTAAAAAAGAAACCTTCTTGCTGATGCAAGAAGGTTTCTTTTTTAGCTTACACTTGTACATATAGCAATATTGTCTTATCATTTTATATAGAGTAAGATTTTGTAACGGAAAGGAATTGTATATGAATAAGCAAAGAATTTATAGTATAATAGCAATCCTTCTATTTGTTGTAGGTGGTGTATTAATCGGAAAGCCATTTTATGATGGATATAAGGCAGAGACGAAACAGACAGCGAATGTGCAAGCTGTTCAAAAGATGGAATATGAAAAGCACGACACGGAATTTGTAGATGCTTCAAAAATTAATCAACCAGACTTGGCAGAAGTAGCGAGTGCATCGTTAGATAAAAAACAAGTAATCGGTCGTATTTCAATTCCGAGCATCTCATTAGAACTTCCTGTTTTAAAAGCGTCGACTGAAAAGAATTTATTATCAGGTGCGGCAACTGTAAGAGAAAATCAAGTAATGGGACAGGGGAATTATGCGCTTGCAGGGCATAATATGTCAAAAAAAGGTGTTTTATTTAGTGATGTATCAACTTTAAAGAAGAACGATAAAATTTATTTGTATGACAATGCAAATGAGTATGAGTATACTGTTACCGGTGTATCTGAAGTGACTCCTGATAAATGGGAAGTTGTAGAGGATCATGGGAAAGATGAGATAACACTTATTACATGTGTATCTGTTAAGGATAATTCTAAGCGTTTTGTTATTACGGGTGATCTAGTAGGAACAAAGGCGAAGAAATAAAGAAAAAAGAAGGTTCACTCTTTAAAGAGTGAACCTTCTTTTTTTGTCCAACATTTAGAAATAAAAGAATATTTTAGTTGGTATTTAAGTATTTTTCTATTTTTATATAATAAAGTAATGAATCTAGATTTTGGGAGGAACAAAAGTGAAACAGCAAGTAAAAAGACTTCTTTTAACAACAAGCGTAGCGTTATTGGTAGCGCCAATTTCTGCTTATGCACATCCAGGACGTACAGATGCTAATGGTGGACATACGTGTCGTACAAATTGTGAAAAATGGGGATTGCAGTACGGGGAATATCATTATCACAATAAACCAGCTTCTAGTAGTGGTGCAACGAGTCCAGCTCCTAGCCAAAATAATAATGGTGCTGTAGAAGCTGAAAGACAAGCAGAAGCGCAGCGTAAAGCTGAGGCAGAAAAACAACGTGCTGCAGAAGAACAGCGTAAAGCAGAGGAAGAGAGACAGCGCGCTGCAGAAGAACAGCGCAAAGTAGAGGAAGAAAGACAGCGTGCTGCAGAAGAACAACGCAAAGCAGAAGAAGCACGTAAGGCAGAGGAAGCGCAGCGTAAAGCTGAGGCTGAAAAGGGACAAGCTGAAGGGCAAACAAGCGGAGAGACAGATTTTAAAGCAGGAAAGAATAATGCAGAAGGACATGTAGCTGGAAAACCAGATGCATATAAACAAGCATTTACAACTGCTTATGCTGCTGCATGGTCTTTAGAAGAACAGAAAAAAGCACATTTTGAAAAAGGTAAAGAGCAAGGGTTAGCACAAGAGGCAATGGACGATAGTCAAATTACTCCTGAGTTTAAGGTGAACTTTGCAGAAGGTTTCCAAGTAGGTAATAAAGAGAGAACCGAAAAGATTGAAAAAGAACAAGCGGAACTTGGTGAAAAGGCTGGTAAAGCATTAGCTGAAAAGAAACCTGGAAATACCGAAAAGGATACATATGTGAAAGCATATGAAACCGCGTATGAAAAAGGATATAAGTCTGCCCAAAAAATGGYGGAAAAAGCTGGATATACATATGCATTTGAAAATTATGATTTAAAAGTTCCTGCTAAGTATGAAAAGCATGAGTCATTAAAGAAATGGTTTACGGAAGGGTTTAAATCAAATAAAAAGGCAGCAGAAATCCGAGAAGAAGGATATAAAAAAGGAGATAGCTGGCTGTCATTTTTCTATAAAAACTTCGTGCCAAGTGAATATAAAGAGCACAAAGATCTGTATGAACAAGCAATAGAAAAAGGTAAAAAAGCATAAAAAAAAGATGAGGAATTTTTCCTCATCTTTTTTAATCCATCCATTTCACTAATTTCTTAGAAATTAATAATAAAACACAACCTAAAATAATTGCTGCAGCTCCGATTACTGTAAATACTTCAGCATATCCAAGTGAAGTTGTGAAGCTTGCAAGCTGTCCGCCTATAATGTTGGCGATTCCTGAGCTTGCTAACCATACTCCCATTAATAAAGAAGCAAGTTTTACTGGAGCAAGTGCGCTAACCATTGATAGTCCAACAGGTGATAAGAATAGCTCACCTAACGTATGGAAAAGATACGTAAAGACGATAAATAGTAAGTTTGCTTTTTCTGTAATGTTATGTTCATCACTACCTGTTTTTAATGTAGCGATAACGAGAATGATATAACCGATACCGAGTAGGATCATACCAAGTCCCATTTTTGTTGGGATTTTTAAGTCCCCACTTTTTCTAGTTGCAAGTTTTGCCCATAATGCCGAAATGACTGGAGCAAGTAAAATAATAAATAACGGATTGACCGATTGGAACCAAGATGTTGGAACTTCCCATCCGAACACAGAGCGGTCTACAAATTTGTTTGTATATAATGTTAACGAACTACCAGCTTGTTCAAATCCAGCCCAGAAGAAGACAACAAAGCATGTTAAAATGACGATAACTGTTGTACGTTGTTTTTCTTTTTTTGTTAACGGTGTATTTCCTACTGTTTGTTGTCCAGCAGCCGTTTGCAAATCGCGAGTTGGTTTTTTACCGATATCACCAAGGAAGCGATTTGATAGTGTTGTAAATAAAATTTGTCCAATGATCATTCCGATTGAAGCGGCTAAGAAAC
>NZ_JBFUIN010000095.1:0-10229 GCF_056401855.1 Bacillus sp. P4_D3 | reverse complement strand
TCGGAGTAGGTAGCTATGTACATTATGATAGAAAATTAGATGCAAAATTAGCAGCGGCAATTATGAGTATTAACGCTTTTAAAGGTGTTGAAATTGGAATTGGTTTTGAAGCAGCACATAGACCCGGAAGTGAAGTACATGATGAAATCCTTTGGGATGAAGTGCAAGGATACAGAAGAAAAACGAACAATGCAGGTGGATTAGAAGGTGGCATGACAACTGGTATGCCGGTTGTTGTGCGCGGTGTTATGAAACCGATACCGACATTGTATAAACCGCTTCAAAGTATTGATATTGATACGAAAGAACCTTTTACAGCGAGTATTGAACGTTCAGATAGTTGTGCAGTACCGGCAGCTAGCGTTGTGGCTGAAGCTGTTGTCGCTTGGGAGCTCGCGACAGCTTTAATTGAACAATTTGGATTGGATCGTATCGATCTTATACGTGAAAATATTGAGAAACATAATGAATATGCGAGGGGATTTTAATGGAGAACATACATATTCAAACGAAATCAAAAGAATATGATGTACATGTTGGAAGGGAGGCGTTGTCACACTTAACAACGCTTATTCAAAAAATGAATCCTGCAGTATCTAACATAATGATCATTTCTGATGAAGCTGTTGCATCACTGCATTTACAGACAGTTGTTGATGCATTGCAAGTAGAGCAAAAAGTATTTTCGTTTGTTGTACCGAGTGGCGAAAAAGAGAAGTCTTTTGAAAATTTCTATGAGGCTCACACTTCGGCTCTTGAAAATAAATTAGATAGAAATTCTTTAATCATCGCACTTGGAGGCGGAATGATTGGAGATTTGGCTGGATTTGTTGCCGCGTCGTTTATGCGTGGTATTCGCTTTGTTCAAGTTCCAACGACTTTATTAGCTCATGATAGCGCAGTAGGCGGGAAAGTAGCAATTAACCATCCACTAGGAAAAAATATGCTTGGAGCGTTTCATCAGCCAGAAGCTGTTGTATATCATACGCCATTTTTACATTCACTTCCTGAAAAAGAGTGGCGATCAGGTTATGCAGAAGTGATAAAGCATGCTCTTATTGGTGATGTAGAGCTATATCATTGGTTAAAAGAAGAAGTGCAAACGTTAACGGATCTTCGTGATGAAAAGTTAATTCATATATTAACGAAGGCGATTCCTGTGAAAGCGAATATTGTGTCGCAAGATGAAACAGAAAAAGGTGTACGTGCCCATTTGAATTTTGGGCATACGTTAGGACATGCTCTTGAAAAAGAGTTAGGATATGGGAATATTACTCACGGTGATGGAGTAGCGGTTGGCATGCTATTTGCTATGTTTTTAAGTGAGCAAGTGTACAAAGTTGATCTTTCTTATGAAGAAATGAAGCAGTGGTTCTTGAAATACGGTTATCCAAAAATGCCAAGTGACTTGAATGTAGAACGTCTCGTTCAGTTGATGAAACAAGATAAAAAAGCAAATGCTGGAACAATTCATATGGTGCTTATGCAGGAATATGGGGGAGTGAATGTCGTATCTATTTCAGATGAGACTGTTCATATTGCGTTAGAAGCATTTCAAAAGGATATGGTGTAAAAAGTCATAGAACAGGTATGAAATGCATATTTAAAGGTATTCTCGTAATGGTGACGGTTATGATTAAAGATGACAGTAAGACATTATAAATCATATCAATGACTGGGGGAAGAAAAGTGAGAGTAAAAGAGCAATTGTTAACTTTGAGAGCATATGTACCTGGGAAAAATATTGAAGAAGTAAAAAGAGAATATGGATTGTCAAAAATTGTGAAGTTAGCATCGAATGAAAATCCGTTTGGCTGCTCTGCGCGTGTGACAGAAGCATTAACTTCGTTAGCCAATCAATATGCACTCTACCCGGACGGGGCGGCTTTTGAGCTTCGTGAGAAAGTAGCAGAGCATTTAAGTGTAAAAGCGGAACAACTTTTATTTGGTAGCGGGTTAGATGAAGTCATTCAAATGATTAGTCGCGCTTTGCTACATAACGGAACAAATGTTGTAATGGCGAATCCTACGTTCTCACAATATTATCATCATGCTGTTATTGAAGGAGCGGAAGTTCGGGAAGTACCACTTGAAAATGGTATTCACAATTTAGACGCAATGTTACAGCAAGTAGATGAGAAAACGAAGATTGTATGGATTTGTAATCCGAATAATCCGACAGGTACATATGTAGAAAAACAAAAATTACTTTCATTTTTAGAATCAGTTCCAAAGTCAGCGCTCGTTATTATGGACGAAGCATATTATGAATATGCTGGGGCAGAAGATTATCCGCAAACATTACCCCTTCTTGAAAAGTACGAAAATCTTATGGTGCTACGCACATTCTCAAAAGCATATGGATTAGCTGCTTTTCGTATTGGATATGCGATTGGGGATGCAAAGCTTATTGGGCAGCTAGAGGTAGCAAGACTACCATTTAACACATCAACTATCGCCCAAGCGGTAGCAGTAGCGGCAATAGAGGATCAACAGTTTTTACAAGAGTGTGTGAAGAAAAATGCCGAAGGATTAAATCAATATTATGCATTTTGTAAGGAATATAACGTATTCTACTATCCATCTCAAACGAATTTCATTTTCTTGAAACTCGGTATACCTGGTAATGAAGCTTTCGAACGATTAATGAAAAAAGGATATATCGTTCGTTCTGGTGCAGCATTTGGTATGCATGATGGTATTCGTATTACTGTTGGATTAAAAGAAGAAAATGATGAGATTATTGAATTACTTACGGAACTTGTAAAAGAACAAGTGAAGAAAGAAGAAACGTATTCTTAAGAAATGGTGAAGGCTCCTGTAACAGGAGCCTTTTTCATTTGAACTGCAATAAGGGGAGTTGTTTGCACGTTCAAGAAAGAAAACGTTACAATAGAAGTAGACGTATAAGAAGAACTATTGTACATATAAACTATTTAAAATGTGAGGAGGATACAGTTTGAAACTAGTAGGACGAAAAAATAGTTTGAATGGGAAAATTGTTGTTCCAGGAGATAAATCTATTTCACATCGCTCTGTTATGTTTGGAGCGATAGCGGAAGGGACGACGAAAGTATCAAATTTTTTATTAGGAGAAGATTGTTTAAGTACAATTGCATGTTTTCAAAAACTAGGTGTCCAGATTGAACAGAGTGGGAACGATGTCACGATTTATGGTAAAGGATTAGCAAATTTGCAAGAACCGAAAGAAGTATTAGATGTGGGAAATTCAGGGACGACTATTCGTCTTATGCTTGGAATTTTAGCAAATACGCCGTTCCATAGTACGATAATTGGGGATGCATCAATTGGAAAACGTCCTATGAAACGTGTTACAGACCCGCTTAGTAAGATGAATGCTCAAATTGATGGTAGAGAAAACGGACAATATACACCTTTATCTATTCGCGGTGGTAAGGTAAAAGGTATGCATTATCATTCACCAGTAGCGAGTGCACAAGTGAAGTCAGCAGTTTTACTTGCGGGTTTGCAAGGGGAAGGCGTAACTACAGTAACAGAGCCTATGCAATCTCGTGATCATACGGAAAGAATGTTACGTGCATTTGGTTGTACCGTAGATGTTAATGGACGGACCGTTTCATTACAAGGCGGACAACAACTTAAAGGTGCAGACATAGAAGT
Source organism: Bacillus sp. P4_D3 (assembly GCF_056401855.1). NCBI lineage: Bacteria > Bacillati > Bacillota > Bacilli > Caryophanales > Bacillaceae > Bacillus > Bacillus sp. P4_D3. The sequence goes on along the minus strand of NZ_JBFUIN010000095.1, from coordinate 6,587 downwards.
TCCAGGAGATGTTTCTTCGGCGGCATTTTTCTTAGTAGCWGGTGCAATTGTCCAAAATAGTAAGCTTGTATTGGAAAACGTTGGTTTAAATCCGACGAGAACAGGGATTTTAGATGTATTAACAAAGATGGGTGCACTTATTTCTATCAATCATATTAGAAATGAAGAGTTTGAGCCGTGCGGAGATATTACGATTGAAACATCTAAACTAAAAGGAATAGAAATTGGTGGAACTCTTATTCCAAGATTAATTGATGAAATTCCTGTAATTGCTTTATTGGCAACGCAGGCAGAAGGAATTACTGTTATTAAAAACGCTGAGGAGTTAAAAGTAAAAGAAACAAACCGTATCGATACGGTTGTAGATGAATTAGGCAAATTAGGCGCGAAGATTGAACCTACACCAGATGGTATGATTATATATGGTAAACAAAGTTTAAAAGGAAATACTGTTAATAGTCACGGCGATCATCGTATTGGGATGATGCTTGCAATCGCATCGTGTATTATAGATGGAGAAGTGAAAATAGAGAATAGTGATGCGGTCGCTGTATCGTATCCGAAATTTTTCGAACAATTAGCTGCGCTATAAGAGCAAATATAGGAAGAGGTAGTTCACTCAAAAGGTTGCGTTCTTACACCTAGTTGCTTATGATAAATGAACAGAAGAGAATATTTTTTGAATTAAAGGAGACGTTTATGCAAAAGTTTGAACAAGCTGTTTCTTATATTGAAAACGGTGAAGCCGAAAAAGGATTACAATTATTAAAAGAACAACTACGAGTTGCTAATGATGAAGAGAAGTATGATATCGCTCGTTACTATCATACACTTGGGTTTATGGATGAGGCGTTAGCAATTATTGATGATTTACGCTTGTTATATCCAGAAGAAAGTGAATTTACATTATTTTTAGCAGAATTATATATTGATTTAGATAAAGAAGATGAAGCGATTGAAGTGCTTCATGATATTCCAGAAAATGATGATCTATATGTTCAATCGCTATTACTTGTTGCAGATTTATTCCAAATGCAAGGTTTTGATGATGTAGCAGAACAAAAACTATTAAAGGCGAAAGAAATGATGCCAGACGAACCTGTTATTACGTTTGGATTAGCAGAATTATATAGTAGTAAAGGTGAAGAGAAAAAGGCGATCACTTATTATGAATCGTTACTAGCAGAACATAAAGTTATGGGCGGTGTTGTCATTGCGCTTCGTCTAGCAGAAACTTTAAGTGCTATTGGAAACTGGGAAGAGGCAATCTCTTACTATGAGGCGGGGTTAGAAGAGCAAAAAGATATTCACTCACTATTTGGATATGCCTTCACATTATACCAAGGGGAAGAATATCAAAGAGCAATTGGTGCTTGGCAAGAATTAAAAGAATTAGATCCTGAGTACGCATCGTTATACATGTATTTAGCGAAAAGCTATGAAAAAGAAGGCATGCTTCAAGAAAGCTATGAAACACTTCAAGAAGGAATTAAAGTAGATGAGCTTTCTGTTCCTTTCTATGTAGAATTAGCGAATATTGCGGCGAAATTAGGTGAAATAGCGGAGGCAGAAGAAGTGCTTCAAAAAGCGCTGGAGCTAGATCCGGGACATTTAGGTGCGACATTAAAATATGCGTATATCTTAAAAGAACAAGAGAAATACGAAGAGCTAATTGCAGTTGTAGAGCGTACAATTGACAGTGGAGAACCAGATACACAACTACTTTGGGATCTTGCATTTGCAAAAAAACAATTAGAAATGTATTCGGATGCATTAAAACACTATGAAAGTGCATATACTTCTTTTAAGAATCATCCAGATTTCTTGGAAGAGTACGGTTATTTCTTATTAGAAGAAGGAATGCGAAAAGAGGCGAAAGAAGTATTTACGCAGTTAATACAACTAGACCCGACACAAATTCATATTGAAGAATTGTTATATAATTTAGAGGATTTTTCGTAAGTTGGAAGGAAACTGAATGCCGCTTCTTGAATCTAAAAAGAAAAGAGCAAGACAGAGGAGGGACTTAATCGCTATGAATACCCCTGTTTCTGTAAACGAGAAGAAGGATTTTGTAAAATGGTTTTTGAATAATTACCAACTGAAACAGCGTGAATGTGTATGGATTTTGAATTATTTAATGAGTCACGATCAATTAATGCATAAAGTCCACTTCGTAGAACATGCAAAATATTGTCCGCGTGGCTTAGTAATGTCAGCGAATTGTGTGAAAGACACACCGTTTCACTTTTTTAAACAAAATGTAATGACAACAGATGCAGAAAAGTCGTTTCATGATATTCGTTTGAATCGAGATGAGGATATTTATATTCAGCTTAATTTTAAATCATCGTTCCAAAATGCAAACTATGTAGCTGTATTAGAAGAAAATCCATATTTGCCAAAGCATATTGAAGTGAATGAAAAAGATCGATTGCTTGCAGAACGATTTTTAGAAGAAAGTGTATTCTCATTTAGAAGAGAGCGTCTTTTGAAACAAATTGATGAAGCTTTGGATAAGCAAGATAAGGAAGCATTTCATAGGTTAACAGCAGAGTTAAAAATTTTATAGAATTCATTTTGATTATGTAATCTTTACGAATTTCAGACTTTTTAAGAAAAACTACTTAATAATAGGTAGTTTTTCTTTTTTTACCTCTTTTAGTATGGTTTAATATATATAAAGTGAAAGTTCTGTCATTTACGGTGAAGGAGGGGAGAAAAGGTGAAATGGATTGTAAAAGATGTGGAACAGTTTGAGCAAGCGAGGGAGTATGTAGATACAGGGATTATCCCCCTTTTGTCTATTTCGGCAGCAAAAGAAATGAAAGTGGTTGTAGAGCAAGGTGAATTTATTGAGGCTTTGAGTATGGAGTTTGAAAGGGAGTATAAAGGAAGAGTGCTTTTACTGCCCGCATTTACGTATTTGGTAGAGAGCCAAAAGAATGAAAAAGACCGTTTGCAAGAATGGACAGATCATTTGCAAAGGCAAGGTTTTAAGCATATTGCCTATGTGACAAGTGATTTTTCATGGAAAGAAGATATGCAAGAGTTGCAGGGTGATTTATTTTGGTTTCCATCGTTATCATTAGAGCAATTTAGTGATCAAGCGAAAAGGGAAGTTATTCGTGCTCACATAAAAAATATTATGKTAATGTTGGAAGAAAAATGGATAAGGTAACAATAAACAGAAAGTTCTTATTATTATGAGTAGTATGATATTGACCTATACAAGAGGGTATTATATCATGATAGTGTCCTAGTATTTATTTTTTATATAATTTTTTCACGAGGGGACAATTTCTGATAGAGGGGGGAAATTTTCGTGAGCGAGAAAGAACATCGTGTGTCAAGAAGACAGTTTTTAAATTACACACTTACAGGGGTAGGAGGCTTTATGGCGGCGGGTATTTTAATGCCGATGACGCGGTTTGCGCTTGATCCGGTGTTAAGAAAAGAAGCGGGAACAGATATGGTTGCTGTTGGACAAGTAAAGGATATTACAACAGAGCCGAAGCGCTTCGATTTTAAGGTGAAGCAGGTTGACGGATGGTACAAGTCTGAAGAGCCAAAATCTGCTTGGGTGCATAAAGATGAAAGCGGAGACATTGTTGCGTTTTCTCCAGTGTGTAAACATTTAGGTTGCACAGTGAACTGGAATTCGGACAAAGCACATCCTAATCAATTCTTTTGCCCGTGTCACGGGGGACGTTACACAAAAGATGGGATGAACATTAAAGGCACACCGCCTCTTKCTCCACTTGACGTATACGAATCCAAAGTAAAAGATGGAACACTTTATTTAGGAAAAGCGAAGCCAAAAGGGGGTGCAAAGTAGATGCTAAATAAAATTTATGATTGGGTGGACGAACGTTTAGATATTACACCGATATGGCGTGATATCGCTGATCATGAAGTACCTGAGCATGTTAACCCGGCGCATCACTTTTCTGCATTCGTCTACTGCTTCGGAGGACTTACCTTTTTCGTTACTGTAATTCAAATTTTGTCTGGAATGTTTTTAACGATGTATTATGTGCCTGATATTAAAAATGCTTGGGAGTCGGTTTACTATTTACAAAATGAAGTGGCGTATGGACAAATTGTTCGTGGTATGCACCACTGGGGTGCCAGTCTCGTAATTGTAATGATGTTTTTACATACACTCAGAGTTTTCTTCCAGGGTGCGTATAAAAAGCCTCGTGAGTTAAACTGGATTGTTGGTGTTCTTATTTTCTTTGTTATGTTAGGTCTTGGTTTTACCGGATATTTATTACCGTGGGATATGAAAGCTTTATTTGCTACGAAAGTAGGGATTCAAATCGCAGAGCAAACGCCGCTCATTGGTCCTTATATTAAAACATTACTCGCTGGTCATTCTGAAATTGTTGGCGCTCAAACATTAACTCGCTTCTTTGCTATTCACGTCTTCTTCTTACCAGCAGCACTTCTAGGTTTAATGGCCTTCCACTTCATCATGATTCGCAAACAAGGTATTTCCGGTCCGCTATAAGAGATTGCTAAATTAAAGGGGAAAGAACAAAAGGAGGGAGATTATGCATCGCGGCAAAGGGATGAAGTTTGTAGGAGATTCTCGGGTACCGGTAGCTCGGAACCCAAATATTCCAAAAGATTATTCTGAATATCCAGGGAAAACAGAAGCGTTTTGGCCGAATTTCTTGTTAAAAGAATGGATGGTTGGTGCAGTTTTTTTAATCGGTTATTTATGTTTAACAGTGGCGCATCCGTCACCGCTTGAGAGAATGGCGGATCCTACAGATGCAGGATATATACCACTTCCAGATTGGTATTTCTTATTCTTGTATCAGTTATTAAAGTATTCGTACGCTTCAGGCTCATTTACTGTAATTGGTGCGTTTATTATGCCGGGGATTGCGTTTGGAGCGTTACTATTAGCTCCGTTTCTAGATCGAGGCCCAGAAAGAGCGCCATTGAAGCGTCCTGTAGCAACAGGGTTTATGCTTTTAGCAATTGCATCGATTATTTTTTTAACTTGGGAATCTGTAGCACACCACGACTGGGAAGCTGCAAAAAAACAAGGAGCAATTGTAAAAACAGCACCAGTTGATAAAAATGATGACGGCTACAAGTTAATGCAAAAAAATACTTGTTTAACGTGTCATGGTGACAATTTACAGGGCGGGGCGGCAGCACCGGCTTTGCAAAACTTAACTTTAAAACCAGAAGAAATCGCTAAAATTGCGAAAGATGGAAAAGGTTCAATGCCTAAAGGGGTATTTAAAGGTACAGATGAGGAACTGAAAAAGCTTTCGGAATTCGTTGCAAAGTATAATAAAAAATAATAGAAAAGCTGACTACAAAATCTGTAGTCAGCTTTTTATTTTGATGACGGAAAGTTTGCTATATAATAGAGTAGAGTTCGATGAAAGAATTACTTTGTTTGAAAGGTGTTGGACATACAGCTTGGTTTACTTGTATGCAATGTTAAGGCAACGTTCGGTACTATTATTTTTATTGGTTGTTAACATATTAGGTACAATTTACGGATTCATATGGTATGGAAATCAATTAAAAGAAACCTCACCTATATTTTGGCCGTTTGTACCAGATAGCCCTATGGCGAGTCTCTTTTTTGTCTTTGTTTTAATTGCTTTTTTGATGAAGAAGAACTGGGGGTTAATAGAAGCGTTAGCGATAGTTACTTTAATAAAATATGGTGTTTGGGCTGTTGTTGTAAATGCAATTACGATTTATGTAAAAGGTCCTATTGGCCTTATGGGATATATGTTAATGTTATCTCATTTTGCGATGGCAGTGCAGGGAATGTTATATGCTCCGTTTTATCGGATAAAAAAATGGCACTTCACTGTAGCTGGCATATGGACATTACATAATGATGCAATTGATTATTTATTTTGGCAAATGCCGAGATACGGGATTATGCATTTGTTTGTAGAGAAAATTGGTTATTTTACGTTTTGGTCAAGTATTGCTGTACTGTGTATTACATATTATTATTGTTTACGTGAGAACCGAAAACAGTTTTCTTTATGATGATGAGGACATTTAGGGGGAGAAAATGAAGAAAAATAAGAGTGGTATAAACATATTGGATCGATTGATCACTTTAGTAGTTTCCTATAGCATAGCATTTTCTGTTTTCGCTCTCGCGGCAACGATAGTTGTATATGGAAAATGGTTGTATTATTTAGAAATTGATTTTTTAAATATTCCAGATTTAGCGGATATGACGAAAGATGAAATTAAGAGAAACTATGACGTGCTTATTACATATTTATCGCCGTTTTATGAAGGTGCATTACAATTGCCGACATTAGATATGTCCACAAATGGCCGCATTCATTTTGTGGATGTTAAAAATATTTTAGTAAAGATTCAATATATAATGTATGGAACGATTGTAATTGCTGTATTAGGAGGAGCGTATTTATTAAAAAAGAAAAAAGAAAAGTTTTTACTTCACGGAGCGATTCTTACAATTATTTTTCCAATAGCTCTTACGTTACCAATTGCTATTAATTTTGAAAAGAGTTTCGTATTATTTCACAAGCTTTTATTTAGCAATGATTATTGGATGTTTGATA